>JACMQP010000225.1 GCA_014376915.1 Ramlibacter sp. | reverse complement strand
GCATCGTGTGGGTTGGGTTGGCAAACCCACACTCAGGCGGCTGACGCCAAGTCAGCCGCAGGCATCAAGGGCGGGTCAGTTCGGGCCGCCGGCGCCGCCGCTGCCGTTGGAGTCGAACGCGCCGTTGCCCATGCCGGAGCCTGGAGCGCCCATGGTGCTGCGGGACATGCCGGAGGAGCCCGTCATGGAACTGCCCGACATGCTGGAACAAGCGGAGAGGAGGCTGACGAGAGCGACGATGGCTGTGAGTTTGAACATGGATTGATCCTTGTATGCCGCCTCGAATCCGGCGGCGTGGACTTGGCACGAAATGCGGCGCCTGCCGTGGATACGTACCCAGGCCCGGTCTGGTTTGTCGGACGGCACGCCGTCACGGCGTGCGCGCGGATCACGGGTCGACTGCGAAGTCCGCTGAGGCGGATTGCCGTTACTCGGCCTTGATGCCCGCCGCCTTCACCACCAAGCCGTAGCGGGCCAGATCGCGCCGGATCTCGTCGCCGAATTTCTCCGGCGTGCCGGCAGTAGCGCCGATGCCCAGCGCTTCCAGCCGCTGCCGCACCTCGGGGTCGGCCAGCACGGCATTCAGCTCGGTGTTGAGCCGCACGACGATCGCGCGGGGCGTCTTCGCCGGCGCCAGGATCCCCACCCACGAATTGATCTCGAAATCAGGCACACCGCTCTCGATGAAGGTCGGCACATCGGGCAGCGACGACGAACGCTGCGCGCTCGAAACGCCGAGGCCGACCAGCTTGCCGGACCGGACGTGCTGGTTGGCGCCGGCGATTGCTGTGTAGACCAGCGGGATGCTGCCGCCCAGCACGTCGGTGATGGCCTGGCCGCCGCCCTTGTACGGCACGTGGACCAGGTTGGCTCCGGTGCGCTGCTTGAGCAGTTCGCCCGCGATATGCGGCGTGCCGCCGGTGCCCGACGTGCCATACGACAGGCCACCCGCCTGGGTCTTCGAGAGCGCGATCATGTCCTTGATGTTCTTCGCCGCGAAGCCCGGATTCGCCACCAGGATCAGGATCGCGTCGCCGATCTTGCCGACCGGCGCGAAGTCGCGCGCCGTGTCGAATGGCACTTTCGCGAACACGTGCGGGTTGATCACCATCGTCCCGTCGAAGCCGAGCAGCAGCGTATAGCCGTCGGGCTCGGCAGTCGCCACCATCTGGGTGCCGATGTTGCCCGATGCGCCCGGCTTGTTGTCGACGATCACCTGCTGTCCGAGGCGCCTGGACAGCTGCTCCGCGACCAGCCGGCCGCTGGTGTCGGTCACGCCGCCGGGGGTGAACGGCACCACCAGCCGGATCGGCCTGTTTGGATAAGCGGTCTGCGCGCTGGCGATGGCGGGCGCCAGCAGCAGGCCGGCGGCGACGGCGGCAGCGGAAAGGACTCGGCGGCGCGAGCGGGGGGCCTGGCTGGTCATGGTGGTCCTGTGCAATTCAATCGGTCTCGGCCTGGCGCTGCTCGAAGTCCCAGACGCCGTGCGCCGCCTGCTGGGCAGGGAGCCGTCGCCGGCATCGGGCGGCGAATGTCTGCCCCGGTTTGGGCATAGGGCGGACGTGGACGACCGGTCGCGGGACTTTAGCATCGGCCTTGCGCGATGGCGTGTTCGCTGACAGACAGCCTTCTGTCTGGCCGCTCCAATGAATCTTTGACACAGCAGGAGCATCCAATGTCCCAGCATGCCATCATCCACGGTGAAGTCTGCTTCCGGGCCGGGGACGGTCCCATGATTCCGATCCCGGACGGCCCGGTGGAGATGGAGGTCGCTGACGACAGCGCCACCCTGTCGTGGACCGAGAACGACGGCACCCGCGAATCGGCCGCGATCCCCCGCGACGAATACGAGCGCTATCTCAGCGAGGGCAAGATCAGGCTCGTCAACGGCTGAGGTGGTTGCCGCGTTGTACTGTGGCAGGCCCGTCCGGGCCGCAATTCCAGCGACCCCTTACTTCGGGAAAACCCACATGAACAAGCTCCTCGCCATCCTGGCCGCCACCTTCTTCGCCGCTTCCTCGTTCGCCGCGTCCCACGTCGGCGCCCCCATGGCTGGCGCGTCGGCTGCCAAGCCGGCTGCCACCGCAGCTGCGAAGACCGAAATGAAGGTCGAAGCCAAGGCCGAAACCAAGGCTGCCAAGGCCACCGCCGCCGCCGAGAAGAAGAAGGCCAAGGCTGAAGCCAAGGCCGCCAAGAAGGCTGCCGACGCAGAAAAGAAGAAGGCCACGGCTGATGCCAAGGCTGCCGCCACCAGCACCAAGGCCGGCGCCGAAGCCAGCAAGGACAAGGCTGTCGCCGGCGCCGAAGCCAAGAAGGACAAGGCTGTCGCCAATGCTGACGCCAAGAAAGAAGCCGCCAAGAAGTAATTCTTCGCGTTCCCCGGAAAGCCCGCTTCGGCGGGCTTTCTGCTTTTCAGGGCCGGAATTGGCGGGCCGCGAAAGCCCAGGCCATGCACGACGCGTCCGGGCCCAGCGCGTCGCCGTACGGCTGGCCGGCCGCTCCAGGCGTGACGGAGCTGCGGGACTTCCACCAACGAGGCCGCGGTGCCGGCCGCCGACCGGAATCGGTGACGGCCATGGCGTGGCGCTGGCCGCGCTGCACGCGGCGCGGCGCCAGAGCGGCGGCTCCGGACGCCTCGGCCCAGACCTTGACTGCCGCGTGGCCGTTGCTGGCGGCGACGGTGCGGTCCTTGCCGCCGTGGATCACCAGCAGCGGCGGCCAGCTCGGGGCATCCGACGGCGGGCCGATGGGCAGCGAGCGGGCGGCGCCACGCCCATGCATCGCCGCCAGCGCCCACAGGCCCGAGTGGGCGCTACCCGGCGCGATGCCTGAATGCATCACCACCGCCTTGAAACGAGCGGGGTAGCGCGTGACGAGCACGGCCGCCATGCTCGCGCCCGCCGAGAGGCCCGCGATTGCGATGCGCTCCCGGTCGGCGGCGTAGAGCAGGCAGACCTGCTCGATTGCGTTGAGGATCAGCTGGGCTTCGCCGGCGGCGTGCCCGGCTCGGGTCTCGAACCAGTTCCAGCAGCCCTGGGCATTGGCCAGCCGGTCCTGCTCGGGATAGAGCACCAGGAAGCGCTGGCGCGCGGCGAGCCGGTTCATGCGGGTGCTCTGGGCAAAGCTTTTCGCGCCCCGTCTGCAGGCCGAGGCTGGCCAGCCGACGATCGGCGCTCAGGTTGCTCCGCGCCATCGCCTTGACGCTGCGTTCGAAGGCCCGAGCCCAGGGCGACGCCAGGTTCAAGGCGTGGCGGGAGCGTCCGGCGCGTCGGCCGCAGCCCCATCGCTGTCGTTGGCCGCCGTGTCGAGCTTGGGAACCAGGTGCGGCTTGCGCCCCGGTTGCACCGCGTGCTCGGCACCGGGCGAAATCTCGACGTGATGGTGCTTCTTTTCCTGCGCGACCTTCTTGTCGTGCGCGATGTTGCGGGGATCCGTCATTTGTTTCCCTTGAGCACTTCCTTGACGTCGCCGAAGGCCTTCTGGACCTTGCCTTCGACCTGCTTGACCACGCCCTTGTCCTGCTGGTCGGTGTTGCCGACCACCTCGCCGGCCTTTTCCTGCAGCTTGCCGGCGGCGTCCTTGACGGCGCCCTTGACCTGGTCTTTGTTCATTGCGATCACCTTTGAGTTGAAACTCGACGATGCGCTCCGCCCCAGCCGGACGCTGCCATCGGCACACCTGAGCTGGTGTGGGCCAGGTCCTACGCGGGGGCGCCTGGCCGCTCCCGCAGCACGCTGCTTTGTACTCGGTCTGGGCGCTTCGGGCGCATCGCCTGCAGCTTCCAGGCAACGCGATGCAGGTGCTTTCAGCCGGAAACGGCAATTGCATCGTGCTTGCCGGGCGCCGTCGGCCCGTGGCGTTGCAGGCCACAGCGCAGCGGTGGGCTGGCTCGGCCTTCGCGGCTGGCAAGCCGACTCGCTTTCAGGCTTCATTCCTACAGCGCAAGTTCCCGGCGAAACACACAATTACAAAGCTGCCAATCCAACCTACCCATACATAGGAAGAACCCATGTTTCGAACCACTCTTGCCATCGCCCTCGTCTCTTTCGGCGCCTTCGGCCTCACGGCCTGCGACGTTAAGAAGACCCAGGAAGGCAACGTTACGCTGCCGAAGTACGAAGTGACCCCGCCCACAGTCAACGTGACGACCAGCCCGACGACCGTCACCGTGCCGACCATTAAGGCCGAGGAAAAGACCATCGAATTGCCCAAAGTCGAACTCACCACTGGCAAAGAAAAGAACGAAGTCAAGAAGTGAGCGGCGCGCGGCGGCCGTGAACCCTCGTACAGATGGATACTGCTCTTTGCACGCTCGAATCCTGCGCTTCGCGGGGCCGTTAAGTGTCAGGCGCAGGATTCGATCCATTTACCGGGATTCCGCCATGAGTAGCCGTGTCTTTCTTTCCGCCATCGCCGCCGTCGCCATGCTGGCAACGGCACCGGCGGCGCTGGCTCAGGGACGCGTCTACGACCGCAACGCCAGCAACAATCCCGAGGTCTACCAGCAAACCCACCCCGAGGACCGGAGCAATCCTCAGTTGCAGGGACCGCCCGCGCGCGGTGCCGAGCCGGCGGCCCGGGCACCGCGCGACGGCGGCCGCGCCAACGATCGCCGCGATCAGGGAAGAGAGGCGCGCCGCGACCACGACCGCCGCCAGGGCGACCGCGGCAACTGGGATCGCAGGGGAAATGACCGCCGCGACTATGGCTATGTCGTGCCCCGTTCCAACTTCTATTACGGTGCCCCGCCCACATACTTCGCGCCACCGGTGTACTACGGTGGCATGCCGCAGCCGTACTACAACCCCTACGCCTACAGCGCGCCACAGGTTTTCCGACCGGGCGATTACCTGCCCCCGGAATACCTTGACGCGCAGTTCGTGGTGCTCGACTGGCAGTGGCGAGGCCTGCCCGCACCGTCCTACGGCTACCAATGGATGCTGCTGAGCTCAGGCAACTACGCGCTGGTCGCGATGAATACCGGCCAGATCGTGTCTGTGGTGGTTGGTCGTTGAGGGCGTCCGAAAAAGCGGACGCG
Organism: Ramlibacter sp.; assembly: GCA_014376915.1. The sequence goes on along the minus strand of JACMQP010000225.1, from coordinate 4,505 downwards.
CCTCTTGGCACGCTGGGGACTTCTTCCTCCAGAAAGACGCGGAACCGGCGGCCAGGAAGCCGGCCGAATTCGCGGCCTTCACCGCCAGCGACACCGACCGCCGGGAGAACGTGGCCAAGGCCGCTGACATCAAGCCGGAGTGAGCGCGGGACGCAAGCCCGGTTGCACCAAATGCCTACTTCGCCGGAGGTCTGAAGCGGCGCCGATCAAGCCGGCGGCACCAAGGTTAAGCCGCATGTGAAACCATCCAGGGATGAGCATCTCTTTCGCCGCGACCAGCTTCGCCACCCTCCCCCTCAGTCCCACGGCCCTTGTCAACCTGGAGCGGCTGGGATACCTGGAGATGACAGCCATCCAGGCCGCGAGCCTGCCGGCAGCCCTGCGGGGCACGGACATCATCGCGCAGGCCAAGACCGGCAGCGGCAAGACCGCTGCTTTCGCGCTCACGCTGCTGGCCAACCTCAACGCCCGCCGGTTCGCGGTGCAGTCGCTCGTACTTTGCCCGACGCGCGAACTGGCCGACCAGGTCAGCACCGAGATCCGGAGGCTGGCGCGCGCCGACGACAACATCAAGGTCGTCACGCTGTGCGGCGGCGTGCCGCTGCGCGGACAGATCGCGACACTGGAACACGGAGCGCACATCGTTGTCGGCACGCCGGGCCGCGTGATGGACCACCTGGAGCGCGGCAGCCTCAAGCTCGATGCGCTGAACACGCTGGTGCTCGACGAAGCCGACCGGATGCTGGACATGGGCTTCTTCGACGACATCGTCACTGTGGCCAGGCAGTTGCCCAAGGAGCGCCAGACGCTGCTGTTTTCTGCGACCTACCCGGAAGGCATCGCAAAGCTCGCTGCGCAGTTCATGCGCGACCCGGTCACCGTCAAGGTCGAGGCGCAGCATGCGGGCGGCCAGATCGAGCAGCGCTGGTACCAGGTGCAGGACTCCGAGCGCGGCGACGCGGTCAGCCTGCTGCTCAATCATTTCCGCCCGGCCAGCGCGCTGGCCTTCTGCAATACCAAGGCACAGTGCCGGCGGCTGGTCACCGCGCTGCAGGAGCAGGGCTTCAGCGCGCTGGCGCTGTACGGCGAGCTGGAGCAGCGCGAGCGCGACCAGGTGCTGGTGCGCTTCGCCAACCGTAGTTGCTCGGTGCTGGTGGCAACCGACGTCGCAGCCCGCGGGCTGGACATCGCCAACCTCGCGGCGGTGATCAACGTCGACGTGACGCCGGACCCCGAGGTGCACATTCACCGCATCGGCCGCACCGGGCGTGCGGGCGAGACCGGTCTGGTGCTGAACCTGGTGAGCATGGACGAGATGGGCTCGGTCGGGAAGATCGAAGTGCTGCAGGGCCGCGAGTCGCAGTGGCACAAATTGGACGAACTGGAGCCAGCCGGCAAGGACAAGCTGGTCCCGCCGATGGTCACCATCCACATCCAGGGCGGTCGCAAAGAGAAGATTCGTCCCGGCGACGTGCTGGGCGCATTGACGGCCGACCTTGGCTACACCCGCGAGCAGGTCGGCAAGATCGACGTCAATGAGTTCTCCACCTACGTTGCCGTTGAGCGCTCGGTCGCCCATGACGCGGCGCGGCGCCTGAACGACGGCCGCATCAAGGGCAAAAGCGTCAAGGTGCGGGTGCTGGAAGACTGAAGTGTTTCTGGAGAGCGACGTGCTGCTGGATGGCAGCGGCAGCCTGCCGCAACACGCGGCTCGGACATCAGCGTGCGTTCTGGCGCATCTTCGACAGCGCAATGAGCAGCGCGGTACTGCCCAGGGTCTTGATCAGACCCGCATGCTCGGCGTAAAAACGCCCGAGCTGGTCCGCCACCTCCGGCCGCTCCTTTTCGGCATGGTTCACGATCTCGCTGACGTCGCTCGGTGACACCTTGGCGGCGTCTTCCGGCGTCACCTGGGACTGGCCCGGACGCAGGATCCGGCCCAAGGCGCCGCCAGCGATGGCGCTCGCCACCGAGGGGCCCAGCGTCGCCAGGATCTGATTCAGCAAGCCGGCCTGCTGGGTCGACGTGGAGCGCCCGAACAACTGGCTAACCATGTCGCCCATCGGCGGGGTCTGGTCGGAACGCAGCGCTTCGGCCACCCCGGCGCCCAGTTCATCGCGCGAGGCCTGCTGCGCCACTTCAGCGAAGCGCGCGTCCACGTCCTGGATGTTGTCGCCGCCAGCGTCGCGAAAGAGGTCGGAAAGGGCCATGTCGATTTACTTTCAATGTAGTTAATTAGTATCGTAATGGGCGCGGGAGGGCGCGGCCTGTAGGACGCTGCCCCTGCAAACAAACATTACACGAACCGTGCAGGCCGTCACGTTGCCCCCTGCGGGCGGGTTTTCGTCCCCACAGTGCAGAGGGGAACGCCCAGTGAGGCGCCGCCTGCAGCCGACTACTGTACGATCATCCAGTGGATTTGAATGACAAGCTCGCGATCCTGGCCGATGCCGCCAAGTACGACGCCTCGTGCGCCTCCAGCGGCGGCACACGGCGCGATTCGGTGGGAGGGCGCGGCGTTGGGTCTAACGAGGGCGTGGGCATCTGCCACAGCTATGCCCCGGACGGCCGCTGTATTTCGCTGCTGAAGATCCTGCTGACCAACTTCTGCCAGTTCGACTGTCTGTACTGCGTCAACCGCGTCAGCAGCAACGTGGCGCGGGCCCGCTTCAGCATCGACGAGGTGGTGAACCTTACGCTCGATTTCTACCGCCGCAACTGCATCGACGGCCTGTTCCTGTCCAGCGGCATCATCCGCAGTCCCGATTACACGATGGAGCAGGTGGTGGAAGTGGCGCGGGTGCTGCGCGAAGAGCACGACTTCCGCGGCTACATCCACCTCAAGACCATTCCGGAGGCGTCAGCGGAGTTGCTGCAGAAAGCCGGCCGCTATGCCGACCGGCTGTCGATCAACATCGAGCTGCCGACCGAGCAGGGCCTGGCGGCGCTGGCGCCGGAAAAGGATGGCGCCGGCATCCGCCGCTCGATGGCCCGGTTGCGTCTGCACATCGACGAGGCGAAGGGGGAGGCGCGCGACCAGCAGCGCGCGGCGCCCAGCTCCCTAGCGGGCGTGAAACCGGGACGCGCGAAAGCGAAGCCGTTCGCGGCGGCCGGCCAGAGCACCCAGATGATCGTCGGCGCCGACGCATCCGACGACGCTGCGATCCTCGCCACCAGCGCCCAGCTGTACGGCGCCTACCGGTTGAAGCGCGTGTATTACTCGGCCTTCAGCCCGATTCCGGATGCGGCGTCGGCGCTGCCGCTGCAGGCACCGCCACTGGTGCGCGAGCACCGGCTGTACCAGGCCGACTGGCTGATGCGCTTCTACGGCTTCGAGGCCAGCGAGATCGCACCGCAGGGCAACGGCGGCATGTTGTCGCTCGAAGTAGACCCCAAGCTGGCGTGGGCGCTGGCCCATCCCGAACGCTTCCCGGTCGACCTCAACCTGGCGCCGCGCGAACTGCTGCTGCGCGTGCCTGGCCTGGGCGTGAAGGCGGTGGACCGGCTGCTGCTGGCGCGCCGCGGCCGGCGCGTGCGCGCCGAAGACCTGAAGCGGTTGCGGGTCCCGGCGCACAAGGTGCTGCCTTTCGTCATCACCGCGGACCACCGGCCGACGCGTCGTGTCGACGCCAGCCATCCACTGGCGCGCAGCGCCGCCGCTGCGCCGGCGCAGGCCGCGCTGTTCTAGCCATGCAGGTGCGACTGGAGGGCGAAACCGATTTCGCGGGCTTCCGGGCCCACGCCCGCGCCTTGCTGGCGGCCGAGACGCCGCCGGACAGCGTTCAGTGGAGCACCCAGGCGGGCAATGAGGATCTGTTCAGCGAGGTGGTGATCGCACCGGCCGTGGCGAACGCCGCTGTGCCGCTCGCGGTGCCTGCGTCGTTCCTCGCGCTGTGCGAAAGCGTGGTGCTGCACCGTGATCCGCAGCGCTTCGCCCTGCTCTACCGGCTGCTGTGGCGGCTGGCGCGCGAGCCGGCTCTGCGCCACGATCCGCTCGACGCCGACATGCTGCGCGCACGCGACATGGCCCGCGCGGTCGGCCGCGACATCCACAAGATGCGGGCGTTCGTCCGCTTCCGCCAGGTCGAGGACGGCGATCCGGCCGGTCCGCTGCACGTGGCATGGTTCGAACCGGAACACCACATCGCCCGAGCCAATGCGCCCTGGTTCATGCGCCGCTTCGCGCAGATGCGCTGGGCCATCCTGACGCCGGATTGCTGCGCGCAATGGCGGCCGGGGGGCGCGCTCGAATTCAGCCCGGGCGTTGCGCGCGACCAGGCGCCGCCGGCCGACGCCGGCGAGCAGCTCTGGCTGACCTATTACCGCAGCATCTTCAACCCGGCGCGGCTGAAGCTGGCGATGATGCAAAAGGAGATGCCCCGCAAGTACTGGCGCAACCTGCCGGAGGCCAGCCTGATCGCATCGCTGGCGGCGCAGGCGCAGGAGCGCAGCGGCGCGATGATCGAGCAGGCCCCGACGACGGCGGCGCGGCGTTTCACCCGCTT
>JACMQP010000224.1 GCA_014376915.1 Ramlibacter sp. | reverse complement strand
GTTCTTCAAAGCCTTGGTGCTGACGAAGTCCTTGCCGGTGTTCGGGTCGGTGACGGCCGCGAGGGCCGAAAGAAGCTGTTCCTGGGTCGCCATGGGTCTTGTTTCCTGTTGCGGGTGCAGTGTAGTGCGGCAAGTAAAATACGCGGTTCCCCTCTGGAAAATCCCTCATGCCCGCACCGCGCAAGCTCTTCGTCACGACCGCCCTGCCCTACGCCAACGCAAAGTTCCACCTCGGCCACATCATGGAATACATGCAGGCCGACATCTGGGTGAGGCACCAGCGGATGCAGGGCTCGGAGGTGAACTTCGTCGGCGCGGACGACGCGCACGGCGCGCCGATCATGATCGCCGCCGAAAAGGCCGGCAAGACCCCGCAGCAGTTCGTGGCCGACATCGCGGCCGGCCGCAAGGAATACCTGGACGGCTTCCACATCGCGTTCGACAACTGGCATTCGACCGACGCGCCCGAGAACCACGCGCTGGCGCGGCAGATCTATCTGGATCTGAAGGCCAACGGCCTGGTCGAGACTCGCACCATCGAGCAGTTCTTCGACCCCGAGAAGAACATGTTCCTGCCGGATCGCTTCATCAAGGGCGAATGTCCGCGCTGCCACGCCAAGGACCAGTACGGCGACAACTGCGAGGTCTGCGGCGCCGTGTACGCCCCCACTGATTTGATCCATCCGTACTCGGCGCTGTCGGGCTCCACGCCGGTGCTGAAGAGCTCGGAACATTTCTTCTTCAAGCTGTCGGACCCGCGCTGCGTCGAGTTCCTGGAGCGCTGGACCCAGGACGGCCGGCTGCAACCTGAGGTCGCCAACAAGGTCAAGGAATGGTTCTCGGTGCGCGAGAACGCCGACGGCACCAGGAGCGAAGGTCTGGGCGACTGGGACATCAGCCGCGACGCGCCCTACTTCGGCATCGAGATTCCCGATGCGCCGGGCAAGTACTTCTACGTCTGGCTGGACGCGCCGATCGGCTACCTGGCGTCGCTGAAGAACCTGCTGGACAAGCGTGGCGTCGACTACGCGGCCTACATGGCCGACCCGGCGCTGGAGCAGGTGCATTTCATCGGCAAGGACATCGTCACCTTCCACACGCTGTTCTGGCCGGCGATGCTGAAGTTCAGCGGCCGCAAGACGCCCGACCGCATCTACGTGCACGGTTTCCTCACCGTGAACAACGGCGAGAAGATGAGCAAGAGCCGCGGCACTGGTCTCGATCCGCTGAAGTACCTGTCGCTGGGCATGAACCCCGAGTGGCTGCGCTATTACGTGTCGGCCAAACTGTCCGGGCGCAACGAGGACATCGATTTCAACGCCGACGACTTCATGGCCCGGGTGAACAGCGACCTGATCGGAAAATATGTGAACATTGCCAGCCGCGCGGTGAAGTTCGTTCCCGGCGGCAAGCTGGCCCCAACCGGTGACCACCTGGCAGCCATCGATGCTTTCGCCCTGTGCGCCAGCATCCGTTCGCTCTACGAGGCGCGCGACTACGCCAGGGCGCTGCGTGAAATCATGGCGACGGCCGACCTGGTGAACACGGCTTTCGACCACGCCGCGCCCTGGAAGCTGGCCAAGGAAGGCAAGGGCGATGAAGCCGCCGCGGTCGGCAGCGATTGCCTGGAGCTGTTCAAGGTGCTCACCGCCTGCCTGAAGCCCGTGCTGCCGGAACTGGCGGCGCAGGCCGAAGCGTTCCTGAACTGCGCGCCGCTGGACTGGACCAACGCCGCGACGCCGCTGGGTGCGGGCCACCAGGTCGGCGACTACAAGCACCTGATGCAGCGGGTGGACGTCAAGCAGCTCGATGCGTTGTTCGCGGCGCCGGCCGATGGACAAGTGCCCCCACCCCAGCCATCCGCAAGCGGCGGCGGGAGCGCAGAACCGGGCGGGGAAGCAATCGCCGCCACCATCGGCATCGACGACTTCGCCAGGATCGACCTGCGGATCGCGAAGATCGTGAACTGCGAAGCAGTCGAAGGCTCGACCAAGCTGCTGCGCCTCACGCTGGACGTGGGCGAGGGCACCGACCTGAACGGGAATCCGATCCTGCGCAACGTCTTCAGCGGCATCGCTTCGGCCTACCAGCCGGCCGATCTCATCGGCAAGCTCACGGTGATGGTCGCCAACCTGGCGCCGCGCAAGATGAAATTCGGCCTCAGCGAAGGCATGGTGCTGGCCGCCAGCCACGGCGACGAGAAGGCCAATCCGGGCATCTACGTGCTCAACCCCTGGCCCGGCGCGGTGCCCGGCCTGCGGGTGCGCTAAGCTGCGAGCATGCGTCCGGCTCTCGCTGCCCTGGTTGCCTGCTTCTGCGTCCTGCTCCCTGGCTG
>JACMQP010000026.1 GCA_014376915.1 Ramlibacter sp. | reverse complement strand
CATGCGCAGCGTCGACCTCGACCAGCATGAGGGCATCGGCCAGCGGCTGCGCGCCCTGGTGCGCCTGAGCGGCAGCACCCACAGCGACCGGCCGGAGGTGGTGGGCCAGATCATGACGCGCAAAGTGCAGGTGGCCAGCGCCGACCGCTTCCTGATCGAGCTGGCGCCGCTGTTCTCCGAGAAGGGGCACCACCACATCCCGATCATCAACAGCGAGCAGCGGCTGGTCGGCATCATCACCCAGTCGGACCTGGTGCGCGCGTTGTACCGTGCCGTGCAGCCAGCCGGCTGAATCGGGCGGGCGCCGCCGCCGTGTGGCATTTGCCCGAGCCCCAATCGGTTGGCCGGCGCCTCGTCACGAAGCCTGCGCACGAGTTCACGTCGCTTGAATCCCGTGCCGGTTACTCCCATACTCTCCAGCTCAGCCACCGATTCACCGATCACTTTTTTCATTTGAAGGATTGACTATGCGCAGGAAAAACGCCGTGCTCGCCAGCACTGTCTGGGTGGTTTCCGCAGGGCTGTCACTGCTGGCGGCGCCGGTCATGGCCAAGGACGTCGTGAAGATCGCTTTCGTCGGGCCCCTGACCGGATGCGTCTCCAACGTCGGCCTGGGTGGCCGCAACTCGGCCGATCTGGCGGTGCGCCTGCGCAATGCGGACCCGAAGGCCAGATACACCTATGAACTGGTTCCGCAGGACGACGAGTGCAAGCCCAACGTCGGTGTCCAGGTCGCGACCAAGGTGGCGGCCGACAAGACCATCATTGCCGGTGTGACGCATTACTGCTCTGCCGTCGCCATGGCCACGGTCAATGTCTACAACCGGTTCGGGATGCCGGCGATCGTGTGGGGCGCGGTCCTGCCCGAGGTCACCTACGGCAACAACTTCAAGGAGATCCACCGTATCAACGGCACGATGATCAACCAGAACGAGGTTGCGGCAAAGTTCATGACCGGGCTGGGCTACAAGAAGTGGGCCGTCATTCATGACACCACCGACTACGGCAAGGGGCACAACAAGTATTTCAGCGAATTCCTCAAGACGAGCGGTGGCACGATCGTGGGCACTTTCGGCGTGACCGCCGACCAGCAGGACTTCACCACCGAGCTGACCCGGATTCGCGAACTCAAGCCCGATGTCATCTACTTCGGCGGCCTGACTCCGCTGGGCGTCCGCATCCGCACCCAGATGGACAAGCTCGGCATCAAGGCCCAGTTGCAAGGCACGTCTGGCATCAAGTCCGACGCCTACATCTCTGGCGCGGGCAAGGAGATGGCCGAGGGGTCGCTGTCGTTCATCGAGGGAGCGCCCTGGGAAAAGCTGCCCGGCGGCCTGCTCTTCACCGGCAAGTACGCGCAGCAGAAGTACAGCGAGTCGGCCGAGGCCTACGGACCCTTCGCCTTTGCCGCCGCCAATCTGATCATGGATGCGGTGGAGAAGGTCGGACCGGATCGCGTCAAGGTGCGCGACGTGTTGAACAAAACCAAGGATGTCGACACCATCATCGGCAAGGTGACCTTTGACGACCACCGGCAGAACGTCATCCCGCTGATCACCAAGTACGTGGTGGAGAACGGCGCCTGGGTGGTCTGGGAAGACAGCAGCTACGGCAAGGGCAAGCGCAAGCTGGCGGGCCTGTAAGGTCGTTCCCCCGCCGGGCGACGCGCTGCGGCGCGGGCGGGGCTTTTCCAATGTTGCGGGACGCGCGATGAGCGAAATTGGTCAACACATCTTCAACGGCCTGATGCTGGGCATGATCTATGCCATGGTGGCTGTCGGCTTCACCCTGTTCTTCGGGGTGCTGGACGTCATCAAGTTTTCCCATGGCGACACCCTGATGGTCGGCGCCTTCGCGGGCCTGACGGCCTCGATCGCGATGGTCAGGATCGGGCTGTCCGCGCCGGTCCTGCAACTGTTGGCTGTGGTGCTGTTCGCCGTCGGGCTGACCGGGCTGCTGGGCGCACTGATCGCCCGCTTCCTGATCCTGCCGCTGCACAAGGCGCCGCCGCTCAATACGCTGCTGGCGACGCTGATGCTGGGCACGGTGATGCGCGAGGCCGTGCGGCTGTTCTATCCTGACGGATCCAACCCCAAACCGTTCCCGGCCCTGCTGCCGACCTCGTCGATCGAGCTGGGGTCGCTGTCGCTGCGCATCGACAACCTGATCCTGCTGGCCAGCGGGCTGGCAGCAATTGCCGGCGTCCATTTCCTGATCACGCGCACCAAACTGGGCCTGGCGATCCGCGCCGTGGCGCAGGACGGCGAAACGGCTCGCCTGATGGGCGTCAACTTCGATGCCGTCGTGTTGTTCACCTTCGCCCTGGGCTCGGGCCTGGCGGCACTGGCAGGCGTGATGAACGGCCTGTATTACAACGAGGTCAACTTCAGCGTCGGCCTGCTGCTGGGGGTGATCGGTTTCGCCGCCGCGATCCTCGGTGGACTGGGCAATATGTACGGCGCCATCATCGGCGGCTTCCTGTTCGCGGCGCTCCAGGTCCTGGGCAGCGCCATGCTGCCGGCACTGATCCCCGACATCCCGAGCGCCTACAAGGACGTTTTCGCATTCGGCGCCGTCATCATCCTGATGGCCTGGAAACCCACCGGCCTGATCGCCGAGAAATCGAGCGAGCGCGTCTAGCAATGTCTGAAAAACTGAAATCGATTCCGGCCCTGGCTGTGCTGTTCATGGCGGCGCTGGTGCTCACGGTCTACATGTGGCTGTTCCTGCATGCGGAGTCGCAGCCTGGCGTGGCGGTCCTGCTGCTCGCCGCCGGCGCCGTCATGATCCTGAGCCGGCGCCTGGGAGTCGCGCAGAGAGTCGAGCAGGCGTCAGCCGGCCGGCCCGGGCTGGCGCGGGGCCTGGCCGTTGCCGGCGCGCTGGCGCTGATCGCAGCGTTTCACGATTCGCACTTCGTGCTGCTGATGTTGTGCGCCGTGCTGCTGTATTCGACAGCCTGCCTGGGCCTCACGGTGCAGTTCGGCTACTCCGGCGTGGCCAACTTCGCCGGCGCGGCGTTCTTCGGCATCGGCAGCTATGCCACCGCGGTCCTGGCCACGCACACCGCGATTCCCCATCTGGTGGTGATCCTGATCTCGGGCCTGATCGCGGCCACCATCGGCTCGCTGCTGATCCTGCCCGTGCTGCGCACCCGTGGCCACTATGCGGCGCTGGTCACGATCGCCTTCGGCATCCTGTTCAAGACCTTCATCGAGGTCAACGACCTGCTGGGCGGTCCGCAAGGGCTGCAGGTGCCCGGCATGAAGCTGTTCGGCCTGGCGCTGAACGAAGGCATCAAGGTGCGGGGGATCGAGCTGTCTTTTTACGTCCCGTACGCGCTGCTCAGCCTGGCGATGTTCGCCGGGGTCTACGCGCTGGTCAGCGCACTGGAGCGCTCCTGGGTCGGCCTGAGCATGGACGTGGTGCGCACCGACGAGACCGCCGCCGCCACCTTCGGCCTGCATATCGCCCGCTGGAAGGTCGTGGCCTTCACCATGGGCAATTTCTTCGCCGGCATTGCCGGCAGCCTGTACGGCATGCTCTCGGGCTTCGTCGCGCCGAACAACTTCACCTTTGCCGATTCGCTGCTGATGCTGTCGATCGTGATCCTGGGCGGCCTGGGCAACATCGCCGGGCTGATCCCGGCCGCGGTCATCGTGCTGGTGTTGCCCGAGAAGCTGCAGTCCATCCAGGAATACCGCTTCCTGCTGTTTGCGTCGCTGGTGATCGTGATCCTGCTGTTTCGTCCCCAGGGCCTGCTGCCGCGCAAGACCCGGTTG
>JACMQP010000223.1 GCA_014376915.1 Ramlibacter sp. | reverse complement strand
GTCTGCGAGCACGAAGAACTCGACGCACAGCACGCCCACGTAGTCCAGGCCGAGGGCGATCGATTCGGTGGCGGCGATGGCCTGCTGCGCCTGCGCTGGCGGCAGGATGCCTTCGAACACCTCGGTCACGGCAAGGATGCCGTCCCGGTGCAGGTTCAGCTGCGGCGGCAGGTGCACCATCACGCCGTCGGCGCCGCGCGCGACGATCACGGAGCATTCGGCCGCCAGCGGCAGCATCTTCTCCAGCACGCAGGGGACTTTCTTCGCCGCGGCCCAGGCGCTGGCCAGCTCCTCGCGCGTGGCCACCCGTTGCTGGCCTTTGCCGTCATAGCCCAGTCGCGACGTCTTGAGAATGCCGGGCAGCAGCGCGGCAGCGACAGCGTCGAGCTGCTGCTGCGTTTCGATCACGGCATACGGGGCGCAGGCCACGCCGCAGCGGATGAAATGTGCCTTTTCGCGGACCCGGTCCTGGGCGATTGCCACGGCCCCGGCGCCGGGCGATACCGGCCGCAGTGTCGCCAGCCTGGCCAGCGCAGGCGCCGGCACGTTTTCGAACTCGGTGGTGATGGCGTCGCTGCAGCCGGCCAGCTCGGCCAGTCCCTTCTCGTCGAGGTAGTCGGCGTGGACATGGCGGTGGCTGACGCGCCCCGCCGGGCTGTCCGGGTCCGGATCGAGCACCGCCGTGAAATAGCCCATCCGCTGGGCTGCGTGGACGAACATGCGGCCAAGCTGGCCGCCGCCCATCACGCCCAAAGTGGCACCAGGAAAGATTGCTCTGGAGGACGTCATGCGGCGGGCGGGACGGTCATATTGCGGGCGGCTTCGGTCTGCCGGGCCCGGTAGTCGCTCAGTTGCTGGCGCAATCCGGCGTCCTCATTGGCCAGCATGGCCACCGCGAACAGGGCCGCATTGGCCGCGCCCGCACTGCCGATGGCGAAGGCGGCCACAGGGATGCCCCTGGGCATCTGCACGATGCTGTACAGCGAATCCACACCCTGCAGCTGTTTGCCGGCCACCGGCACGCCGAGCACCGGCACCGTGGTTTTGGCCGCCAGCATGCCCGGCAGGTGGGCGGCGCCGCCGGCGCCGGCGATGATGGCCTTGAGCCCGCGACCGGCCGCAGCTTCGGCGTAGGCGAACATGTCGTCCGGCATCCGATGGGCGGAAACGACCCGCGCCTCGTGGGCGATGCCGAATTCACGGAGAATCACCACTGCGTGCTGCAAGGTGTCCCAATCGCTGCTGGAGCCCATCACCACGCCAATCTGTATCGAGCTCATCGCCGCTCCTAAAGATTGAATTTTAAGGTTTCAGACCGAACTGCCACTCCAATGATCGACGTCACCCTAGAAAACTTTGAAACCGAGGTCATCGCCGCCTCGATGGCCCAGCCTGTGCTGGTGGACTTCTGGGCGCCCTGGTGCGGCCCCTGCAAGGTAATCGGGCCGCTGCTGGAAAAGCTTGAAACCGCCTATGCCGGCCGGTTCAAGCTGGTGAAGATCGATTCCGACCAGCAGCAGCAGCTGTCAGCGGCGTTTGGCGTCAAGAGCATTCCCACGGTGATCCTGCTGATGAACGGCCAGCCCGTGGACGGCTTCATGGGCGCCCTGCCGGAAGGCAAGATCCGCGAATTCCTCGATAAGCATGTGCCGCCGGCAGACCCGCTGGCCGAGGAAGTGGTTGAGGAAATGACCGAGGAAGTGGATGAAACGCCGCTGTCTTCCGCGGATGCGATCGAACGCCTTTCCCAGGCCTCGGCCGCTGCGCCCGACAACGACGATGCCCGCTTCGACTACGTCAAGGCACTGCTGCTGGCGGCCCGGACGGACGATGCCACGGTAGCCTTCGCGCCGGTGATCGCCAGGACAGCGCTGGTGCGCCGCTTCGACTCGCTGCAAAGGCTGATGGACGCCATCGATTTCACGGAAGCGGGAGAGCCGGCGTCGGCACTGGCTGCTGCCGACGCGAGCATCGCGGCCAACAAGCGGGACTTCGGCGCCCGCTTCGACAAGGCGCGGCTGTTGATGGCGCAGCAGCAATGGACCGGTGCGATGGACGAATTGCTGGAGATTCTCATGCGCGACAGGGCCTGGAACGAGGACCTGGCGCGCAAGACCTATATCGCGATCCTGGACATCATGGAGCCGCCCCGACCCAAGGTGGCCGATGGCCAGATCCCGCCGGACGACCCGACGGTGGCGAGCTACCGCCGCCGCCTTTCCAGCGTGGTGCTGAGTTGACTCACCGTTTCAGGTGAGTCGTCCCGGCGCAAGCCGGGATCCATGCGCTCTCAAGCGGTCAGGCGCTGCAGGGCTTCGCCGTACTTCGCGGCGGTCTTGTCGATCACCTCCTGCGGCAGCCGCGGGGCCGGCGGCGTCTTGTCCCAGGGTTTGCCGTTGATGCGGATCTGCTCCAGCCAGTCGCGCACGAACTGCTTGTCGTAGCTCGGCGGATTGGCGCCGGCGCGGAAGGCCGCGTCGTAACCCTCGACCGGCCAGTAGCGCGACGAATCAGGCGTCAGCACTTCGTCCATGAGCACCAGCCTGCCGCCGGCATCGAGGCCGAACTCGAACTTGGTGTCGGCAATGATCATCCCTTTGGTCAAGGCGATGGCCGCGGCCTCCTTGTAGATCGCGATGCTGATGTCGCGGATCTGCGCCGCCAGCCCCGGGCCGATCATCTCGACCACCTGGTCGAAGCTGACGTTCTCGTCGTGCTCGCCCATGGCGGCTTTGGCGGCGGGCGTGAAGATCGGCTCCGGGAGCTTGCTGGCGTTCTTCAGGCCCGCCGGCAGCGGCACGCCGCAGACCGATTGCGTGGCCTGGTATTCCGCCCAGCCGCTACCGGCCAGGTAGCCGCGCACCACGGCCTCGACCGGGATCGGCTTCAGCCGCCGGACCAGCATCGAGCGGCCCCGCACCAGCGGCACCTCGTCGGGCGTCACCACGCTGGTGGGATCGGCGCCGGTCAGGTGATTCGGGCAGAGATGACCGAGCTTTCCGAACCAGAATAACGCCATCTGCGTCAGCAACTCGCCCTTGCCCGGAATCGGCTCGCCCATGATGACGTCGAACGCCGACAGCCGGTCGCTCGCCACCATCAGAATCCGGTCATCGCCGACCGCGTAGTTGTCGCGGACCTTGCCCCGCGCCAGCAGCGGCAGGGAAGTGAGCGCCGATGTGTGCAGCGCGCCGGCCATCAGTGAACGACCTGCGCCAGCTCGCCCTTGGCGTACTGGCCGGCGACCACGTGCAGGCTGCGTCCCTTGATCTTGCCGGCTTGGCCTTCGCACCCGAACTGGATGTAGCGCTGCTTGCAGATCAGCCTGGCGGCTTCGCGCGCGGGCTTGAGCCATTCGCGGGCGTCGAACTTGTCCGGGTTCTCGGCCAGGAACTTGCGCACCGCTGCCGTCATGGCGAGGCGAATGTCGGTGTCGATGTTGATCTTGCGCACGCCGTACTTGATCGCGTGCTGGATTTCCTCGACCGGCACGCCGTAGGTTTCCTTCATGTTGCCACCGTACTGCCGGATGATGGCCAGCAGGTCCTGCGGCACGCTGGAGCTGCCATGCATCACCAGGTGGGTGTTGGGGATGCGCTTGTTGATTTCCCTGACGCGGTCGATCGCCAGGATGTCGCCGGTGGGCTTGCGGGTGAACTTGTACGCGCCGTGGCTGGTGGCGATGGCGATCGCCAGCGCATCGAGCTGGGTCCGCTGCACGAAGTCGGCCGCCTGCTCGGGGTCGGTCAGCAGCTGCTCGCGCGTC
>JACMQP010000222.1 GCA_014376915.1 Ramlibacter sp. | reverse complement strand
GCCGCCGTGCGAGGTGCAATGGGCCAGCGGCGCGCCACCAGTGCAATGCCAGCACCGGCCCACAAGGTGTGTGCCAGTATGTCCACTAATTCGCCAGGATCACGGTTCGCATAAACAAGGTATCTGCGCCCCAACCCATGTCTAAGCGCAGACCGTGCTTGGGGTCACTTCTTCATCGCCAGCCAACGATCAAACTCGGCGATCTCTTTCTTCTGCGCGGCGATGATCTTTTTTGCCATCGCCTTCATCGCCGGAGATTTTCCGTTTGCCAGCTCCATCTCTGCCATGTCCACGGCTCCCTGATGGTGGATCTTCATCTTCATCGCGAAGTCCCTGTCGATGTCGCCGGACATTTCCATCTTCTGCATGTTGTCCATGCCGCTCATCATCGACTTTTTCATATCAGGCGTGCTGCCTGCGCCGACCTGCATTCCACCCATCGGCATGCTCGCCATGGCCGCCGGTGCCACCGGCTTGGTGTTCTGCGCCAGCGCATTGGTGCCGACTACCAGCATGCTCAACGGCATTAGCAACGATGCGCATTTCAAGCTCAACATTTTTGAATTCATGACCGTCTCCTTTGTTCTTGATGATCTATCTTTGAGCTTAGGCTGGCATAACGAATACGGCTGTAGGACGCCGCCGCTCGACGAAAAGGGTGTGCCGCCAGGCGAATGCGATGTGTCCACACCCTGCCCACCGCGCTGCGGTCATGCTCGGACGAGTCGAGGCGCGCAGCCAACAAGAATTTCCACAGCGGCAGCGAACAAGCCGCCGACGATCCAGGGACGCCTGTCGGTTTATGCGACGCAAATCACCGTGAGCGCGTTGCCCGGCACGCCCCCGAGTCGTTGCGGGGGCATGTTGCCTTGACGGCCTTCAGCGCACCAGCTGAATGTCGATGACGGTGAATTTGCCGCCCTCGTTGATGGCCTTGAATTTCACCTTGTCGCCGGTCTTTAGCTTGCCGAGCATGTTCTTGTCCTTGACCCCGAAGGCCATCGTCATGCCAAGCATGTCCAGGTTTTTGATGTCGCCACGCTTGAGCGTGCAAGATGGCATGGCTAGTCGTTTACGCAGTTCGAGCTCGAAGGCTTCAACCTGGGCAACCGCAATGCCTCGGCCATCCACTATTACTACGCGTCGCGTCTGCCGGGCGAGCCAGCTGAAGGCGCTGCCGATGTTCACCTGCACCCGATCGAGTCGCGCTCTTTTCGGCTCTCGATGATCCTCAATTTCTAGCCGATACCGGTGCTTAGGTTGGCGCCGCGCGCCATCGACGGTCCGGCACGCGCTGGCTGCACATGCCAGCCAACCTCAGCTGAACTAAGCTAACGTGCCGGAAAGCTGTCCGTTATCAGTGCCTGCTTGTGGCCGAGAGCGTGAGGTTCTCGATGGCGCTGAAAGCAGAATTGGCCGCACGCCGAGTTCATTCAAATGGCGGCCTGCAGGCGCCGCCGCCTACTCACACTTCCGGCCACTACCCGACCTCATCCCGTGAACTTGAAGGCGGTCGTTAGCTTCCTGACTCAGCGTGTTTGGGCCGGGCCGACGCACTCGATCGATGGCAGGGCGGCGTTTGACCAATAGCATCACTGGCAGATGTTCTTACTCAATGCCTTGAATCCCGAGATCACATCGGAGAGTTCTTCGTCGATCTTGCTCTGCCGCAACCGGTGGAAACGGTCGTTCAGCACGCCGAACATCTTGTCGATGTTTCTGTCGGCACGGTCCATGGCTGCAAGGCGACTCGCGTTCTCGCTGGCGAGTGACTCCGCGCTGGCTCGAAACAACGACATGAACACATATTCGCTGATCAGTCTGCGCAGCGTCTCGCTGGGGTCACCCACGACCTCCGGGAGCAGCTTGGTAGGCCATGGGCGGCGAGCCAACTCGAGTCGCCACGCCTCGTCCAAAGGCAGCAATCGTTGGTCCACGGGGACGTAGGCCGAGCCGTTCGTGAGCCGGTTGTAGAAGAGGCGCAACTCGGATGGGGCCACTGACTCCGCCGTGGTCGGCATGGTGTCGACCACCGTGACCAGTATCTCGGTCACCAGGCGCGTGATCGCTTGCACGGTGGCGGGTACGGCGAATGTGTCTTGGGCTGGCATGCCGCTGTCCCCCAAGCTGGCCCGCATGCGTTCGCCGACGGCCCAGACCTGCAGTCCCTGGCGCTGCGTCGACAGGGAATGCGCGGCGTACTCGGCGACCGTGTCATTGAATCGGCCGACCAGACCCTGGTCCGATCCGAAGACCACGGCCCGGATCGGCGGGCTTCCCGCTGGCGGCCGGCTTGGCGTGGCCGCTACCGGGCGCGGGTCTTGACGAAAGCAGGCACCTAACCCCAATTCGACGGTACGGGCGTAGTCGCCGAGTGCCGCCACTGATGTCGCGTACTGACCGACACTGGCCGCGGCCTGTGCCTTCATGGCACGCACGACGGACTGCAGATCGGCTGCACTGTTGATCTTGCGCCGCAGATTGGCAGTGCTGTCGGCCATTCGGGAAGGGCTCAGCCGTGCTGCGGCGGCGGTGGCTGCGGCGCTTGAACGGACGCCTCGTCGCCGTTTTTTTCCGGCTTGGGCAGGAACGCCGCAATTGCACCGCGCGCCAGTGCGACCATGGCCGCCCGGTCCTCGTCGGTCAGCTTGTCGGACTCGAGCAAGCGTTGGCCGAGAGTCGCCGGGATGTCGCGGCCCGCGACGTCAACGACCGCCTGTTCGGCGTCGGCCATGCGATCGGGTGACACCGGATCGAACAGGCCCGCGGTCAGCGCGAGCACGATGGCCAGTTGCGCCGGCACCGGCACGGGTGCGAGCTCGGGCTGCTTCAGGCACGCGCGAATGCGCTGGCCGTGCGTGATCGACGCTTGTGTCTCGTCATCCAGATGCGCGCCGAAGCGGGCGAAGGTCTCGAGTTCCTCGAACTGCGCATAGGCTAGCTTGAGGTCGCCGGCGACCGCCCTGAAGGCCGCCAGCTGCGCCTTGCCGCCCACGCGCGAGACCGAACGGCCCACGTCCACCGCCGGCAGCACGCCGAGCTGGAACAGCGTGGGCGAGAGGTAGATCTGTCCGTCGGTGATGGAGATCAGGTTGGTCGGGATGTAAGCCGAAATGTCCTCGGCCTCGGTCTCGATGATGGGCAAGGCGGTCAGCGAGCCGCCGCCGAGCGTCTGGTTTAGATGGGTGGCCCGCTCTAGCAGGCGCGAATGGATGTAGAAGATGTCGCCGGGAAAAGCTTCACGCCCCGGGGGCCGGCCGAGCAGCAGCGACAGCTCGCGGTACGAGCGCGCGTGCTGCGTCAGGTCGTCGTAGACGATCAACACATCACGGCCGGCGGTCATGAAGAACTCGGCGATGCTCGTGGCCGCATACGGCGCGATGTACGTCAGGCCCGGTGCATCGTTGCCGTCGGCCACGACGACCACCGAGTAGGCCAGTGCCCCGTGCGCTCGCAGCACGGCCACCGCCTTGGCCACTGCCGCGGCGCGTTGGCCGATGGCGCAATAGACGCACACGACGTCGCGCCCGCGCTGGTTGACGATGGTGTCGATGGCGATGGAGGTCTTGCCCGTCTGCCGATCGCCCAGGATGAGTTCGCGCTGGCCGCGGCCGATCGGAATCAGCGCGTCGATGACCTTCAGGCCCGTCTGCATCGGCACGGTCACCGGCGCCCGGTCCATGATTGCGGGTGCGGACCGCTCGATCGGCATGCGCTGTTCGATGTCATCCAGGGGCTTCCCGTCGAGCGGCCGCCCCAGCGGGTCGATGACGCGCCCCAGCAAGCCTTCGCCCACGGCGACATCCATCACGCGGCCCTCCCTCTGCACCTCGGCGCCCGCTTGCAGCAAGGCGTGGTCACCCAGAAGCACCACGCCCACTTCGGTCTCGTCGACGTCGAAGGCCAGGCCCAGCAGGCCGCCCGGAAAGCGGACCATTTCGGCATATGCGACCCCTGGCAGTCCCTCGACGTAGGCCACGCCGGTCGCCACTGAAAGTACCGTTCCCACTTCATGCGCCACGAGATCGGGCTTCCAGGCCTGGCGTGCACGGTCCATCGCCGCAAATGCATCGTCCAAGCCCTGCTGCAGGGAGTCGGGCGCAGGCACCACGGTGCTCATTTCGACACTGCGACGGCGACGGGCTCGTCGGCGGGACTGGTGGGCGCTGCTTGGGCAGTTGCAGTTGCGGGCTCGTGAGTCGCCGATGGGTCGGCCGCGAGCGCAGGTGACGCTGAAGAGTCGCGCGACCGTTCCTTCAGCAAGTCGCGCACGCCACGTTCGAGCGAAGCGAGATAGTCACTCAGGGTCCAGGCGAATTTCTGCCCCTGGGCGACAAGCTCGATGCCTGCCACCACAGCAGGGTCGGTGGCGTAATGCAGGTTGAGCTTGACGCCGAAGGTGTCGGCAATGGCCTTGTGGATGGCACGCTGCTGTGCGGTAGACAGCTCAAAGGCGCTGCGGACGACGACGTCATCCTTGGCCCCACTGAGTGCGGTCGCAAGAGCGTCCTTGGGCGCGCCTTCGAGTGCTTGCAGGCGGGCGATGAAGAGCTCGCAGGCGCTGGCCTCCAGGCTGGTGCCTGCCAGGTCGGTGAGCGCCTTGCGCGCGATGTCGAACACCTCAGTCTGGGCGCGCTGCCGCAGTTCCTTCACGAGTGCCTTCGCTTCGCCGGCGATGGATGCCTGCCGCTTGGCGGTCAGCGCGTCTGCGGCCTGGCGGGCGGCGTCGATCAAGGTCTGGCGCTCGGCATCGGCGTCGGATCTCGCTTTCTCCATCAGCGCGACACGCTGCTTTTCGAAGTCGTCGTTCTTCTTCTGGAATTCGTCGCGTTCGTGCTGAGCCTCGGTCTTCTTGCGGCCAGCCGCGGCCAGTTCGGTCGCGATGCGTTTCTCCCGTGCATCGATGGCATCCAGGATCGGCTTGTAGAGGAAGCGCTTCATCAACCACGCCAGGATGACGAAGTTCAGCGCCTGTGCCGCGACAGTGAACCAGTCGATCAGCATGGCTACTTCCCGGCCACCTTGGCGGCCTGCGCGAGCGCGGCGTTCCAGAACGGGTTGGCAAAGATCAGGATCATCGACACGACGAAACAGTAGATCGCGGTCGACTCGATCATCGCCAGGCCCACGAACAGCGTGCGCGTAATCGTGGCCGACGCGTCAGGCTGCTGCGCCAGCGCCGTCAGCGCCGTTGCCACGGCGCGGCCCTCGGCCAGGGCGGGACCCATGGTGCCGAAGCCGGTGGTGAGACCGGCGATGACGATGGAGGCAATGGCGATGAGGGTCAGGCTGTCCATGGAGGGCTCTCAATGTGTGGGTGGGCTTCAAGTCGCCGGGGGCGGGTTCGGGGCAGGGGCCGGGGCTGGTGTGTGCGCGTCCGATTCCGGTTCCGCCTTCGGCTTTTTCACCGGCTGACGGACGCGCGTGGCCGCAGCGATGTAGACCGCCGCCAGGATGCTGAAGATGTAGGCCTGGACCATGCCGGTCAGCAGCCCGAGCACCGTCATCACGACGGGAAAGACGAAGGGCGTGATGGTCAGCAGGATGGCCACGATCATCGCGCCGCTCATCATGTTGCCGAACAGGCGCACAGCCAGGGCCAGGGTGCGCGAGATTTCGCTGATGAGGTTGAAAGGCAGCATCACGACGGTCGGTTCCATGTAGGTCTTGAGGTAGCGGCCCAGGCCTTGCCCGGCGATGCCGAAGGCCGGCACGGCCACGAACACGCAGGCGGCCAGCGCTGCCGTGGTCGAGAGCGACCCTGTCGGCGGCTCGTAGCCCGGGATCACCGTGCACAGGCTGGACGCGGCGACGAACAGGAACAGCGTGCCCAGGAAGGGCAGGTACCTGCGCGGCTGCTGCAGCCCGACCTCCTGGATCTGCGTCTGGATCGACGTGACCAAGATTTCCAGCAGGCCCTGCCAACGCGAGATGGTTCGTCCGTGCGACAGCTTGCGCGTGATCAGCGCGGACCCCAAGGTCATCGCCAGCATCAGGGCCCAAGTGAAGACGATGGTGGCATTCAGCTTCACGAAGCCGCTCTGCCAGAAGACCCACTGGTCCGGGCTAAGGCGCATGGCGGGCCTTCGACGAAGTCTGCGGCAACGGCAGACGCGTCGCCCACGTCACGGCCAACCGTGCGAGCAACAAGCCCAGCAGGCACAGCAACATGCGGGACCATTCGCCACCGGCGACCCAATAGAAGCCGCCAAGCACGGCGGCCATGCGCAGCAAGGCGCTGCCCAGGACGCTCAGCGCCGGCCTGCGGAAGTCGGCCGCGTGGCGCACCGTCCACCAGAGTCCGCCGTAGAACAGCAGTCCGAGGACGAAGCCGGCCGTGACGACCCACAGCGTGTTAACCATCGCCGCCACCGTTGTCATCGCGCATGGCGCGATCTTCCTTGTCCACCCAATGCCAGGCATTCAGGCAGCCGAGCGTGAGGCCGGCGACCAACAAGGCCAGGGTCCAGGAATGCGTGCCGGCGTGGCGTTGGTCCAGCCACAGCCCGAGCGCCGCGCCGAACAACGTGGGCACAACGACGGACCAGCCCACCAGACCCATCATGCCCAGGCCCGACCAGACGCCCGGCGCACCGTCTCGGCGCGCCTTGAGCTTGCGCTTGGCCTGCCCTGCGACCTTGCTGGCCAGCCGGTCTGTATTCGTTCTGGTCGGGTCAGTCACGCGCCAACCCCGCAAAGCGGTGAAGGAAGCCGACCTCCAGCCGCGCCATCACCGAGCGCAGTTCGCGTTCCTGCGCGTCCTGCTGCACGAACTCCCGCGCCACCGCATCGCGCAGTTGCCCGAGATCCGCGCCGCGGATGGCGCGCCGCGCCGAGACCCGCACGTCAGCGCCAGTCTTCACCAGCACGCCTTCGTCCAGTGCCACGAAGACCTCGCCATGAGCAGCCGTTTCATAGTTCAGTATGCCGGGCACAAGCGCTGCCACGCAGTCGAGCCGGTGCTGCAACAGGCCGAAAGAGCCGGCCGAGGTTTCGGCAATGATGCGCGTCACGTCGGGCTCGTCGGCGAACACCTGGAACGGAAGGAGCACCCTAAGTCGCATCGGCGTGCGCTGCTGTTGCAGGCTCCGGGTCATGCGCGTTCGCGGGCTTGGGCTTGGGCTTGGACTTGGTAATGGGCGCCGGTTCCGGCCCAGCGGGTGCCGGCTTGGGCGCGGCCTTGCCCTTGACCTCGGAGATCGCACCGATCATGTACAACGCGCTCTCGGGCCGGTCGTTGAATTCGTCGCACAAGATGCGCTCGCAGCCGTCGAGCGAGTCCTTCAGGGTCACGAGCTTGCCCTTCAGACCGGTGAACTGCTCGGTGGTGAAGTACGGTTGCGTCAGAAAGCGCTCCAGCCGCCGCGCCCTTGCCACCACCTTGCGGTCGGTCGGTGACAACTGCTCCAGGCCCAGCATCGCGATGATGTCCTTCAGCTTCGCGTATTGCGCCAAAGTCTGACGGATCTCCTGTGCCAGCGCGTAGTGGCGTGCGCCGACGATGCCGGGTGTCGCCATCCTGGAGTTCGACTGCAGCGGGTCGATCGACGGGTACAGGCCTTCGCTTGCGCGCTGCCGCGACAGCACGATCGACGCCGACAGGTGCGAGAAGGTGTGCACCGCAGCCGGATCGGTGAAGTCGTCGGCCGGCACATACACCGCCTGGATCGACGTGATGGCGCCGCTGTCGGTGTTGGCGATGCGTTCTTCCAGCCCTGCCAGTTCGGTGGCCATCGTCGGCTGGTAGCCCAGGCGCGACGGCATCTGACCCATCAGGCTGGAGACTTCCATGCCGGCCTGGATGAAGCGGAAGATGTTGTCGACCAGCAGCAGCACGTCGCGGTGCTCGTCGTCGCGAAAATACTCGGCCATCGTCAACGCCGCATCGCCAACCCGGAAGCGCGCGCCAGGGGGCTCGTTCATCTGCGCAAAGATCATCACCATCTTGGCCAGCACGCCGGCTTCCTTCATCGCGGCGTGCAGCTCCGCGCCTTCGCGGCAGCGTTCGCCGATGCCGCAGAAAATGCTGACGCCGTCCTGATGGTCGATCATGTTGTGAATCATCTCGGTCAGCAACACGGTCTTGCCGACGCCCGCGCCGCCGAAGAGACCGGCCTTGCCTCCGCGTTCCAGCGGCGTGAGCACGTCGATGACCTTGATGCCGGTCTCGAAGACTTCTGAGGTCGTCGAGCGCCTGGCCAATGCCGGCGGCGCGCGGTGCACCGACCGCCACGCGACATCCGCCAAAGGTTCGCCGCCGTCGATGGTGTGCCCGAACACGTCGAACATGCGAGAGACGATGGCCTTGCCCACGGGCGCCTGCAGCGGGGCGCCGGTGTCGGTGACGACCATGCCGCGCGCCAGACCTTGGGTGCTCGTCAAGGCCACTCCGCGCACGTGCCGCTGGTCGCGCTGGGTCAGGACTTCGACGACGATGGAGTTGCCAGCGCCTGCGTGCAGCACCGAATGGATGGCAGGCAGCGGCCCGTCAAATCGTATGTCGACCACGCTGCCGCGTACCGATGCGACAACCCCGCGGTTGCTAGATTGATCCAAGTTGTTCCTGTCGCCTTCGCTGTCAATCACCATGGATTAACCGTCCTCGCTCAATAAAGGCATTGGGTCCGCTCGGGGCAGTTCTGTCGGTGCGCTGGCGAACAGAGTCTGGCTGCGAAGTTCGGGGTGAGAAGTGCGGCGTGACAAGTGCGGCGTGACAAGTGCGGCGTCGGGTCCGGCCCGTCGGAGAGCGACGCAGAAGTGCGAA
This sequence comes from Ramlibacter sp., assembly GCA_014376915.1. The sequence continues at coordinate 10,656 of JACMQP010000222.1, read as the reverse complement.
TGACAGCGACGCCCCAAGTTTGTGCCGGGTGCGCCCCTGAACGGACACGGCGATAACCATCTGCCAGCCTGCCTTGACCCCGTCGGGCAGGTCGATGACCTGCTTGTCGGACCCCAAGAACTGGAGCGACAACCCTGTGTAGAGACAGAGTCGTGTCCTGCGCTGAAGCCTCGACTTCAGCTGGAAGTCACTCACGCCTCGCCGCCGTCGGTTAGACGGGCGCCCTCGCCGACCGCGTTCATCGCGTCGAGGTCGAGCTCGGTGTCGAGACGCTCCGCCAGCGCACCGCTCATCCGGCCGGCGTCTCGCAATTCGTCGACAACCTTGCGCTGTGCGGCGAGCGCGCGCAGTAGCGCGGAGCGGTGCTCGTCATGGCCGCCGAGCGCGCCGGGCCGGGCGATGCCAACGCGGCCGGACTCGAGTTGCGCGACGAGGTCATCGCGCTCGCAGCTGACCGGCGAAACCGGCTCTGCGGCCCTCTTCGCGGCGGCCATCCCGGCACGGCGCGCACGCAAGCGTGCGGCATGTTCTTCGCGTCGCTCGCGCTCGGGATTTCCGACCTTCAAGACGTTGACCAGCGGCAACAGCGTGGCGCCCTGGACGAGCAAGGTGACGACGATCGTGATCAGCGTCAGGAAGATGATCGTGTGCCGGACGTGTCCGTCGTCGCCGAGGCTCAGTGGCAGCGCCAGCGCGAGCGCGAGCGAGACCACACCTCGCATGCCGGCCCAGCCGAGCACGACCTGCTCGCCGAGGGACGGCGTCGGACTCGAAGCGCCGAGCAGCGCCACCAGCCGCGGCACCACCAGCATCCACGCCATGCGCATGCCGATGATGCCGGCGGACAGGATTGCCCCGGCGCGCACCACCTCCCAGCCTGGCCAGTCGACCGCAATCTCGCCAATCAAAAGGCCGAGCAGCAGGAAGACGTGGGCCGTACTGACGAATCGGAGGAAGCTCCAGACGGTGCGCGAGGCCAGCCGCGCCACCGGCGAGGACACCCTCGCCGCCGACGACCGCAGCATCAACCCGAGAGTGACCACGGCCAGAACCGCCGAGCCGCCCAGGCGTTCGGCAAAGTGGTAGGCCAAGTACGGCGTGGCGAGCGAAATGCCGATTTCCAGCGGCACGTTCTCGACGTGACTGCGCAATTGCCCGGCGGTCCAGCCCGCGGCAAGGCCAACGGCGACGCCGATCGGCGCCTCCCGGAGCACGGCCAGCAAGGCATCGGTGGGGTCGAACTGCCCGGTCGTCAGCGCCGTAAGCGCGATGCCGTAGGCGACGATCGCGACGGCATCGTTGACCAGACCTTCGCCCTCGAGGATCACCACGAGTCGATGCGACAGGCCGGTCTTGCCGGCGACCGCGGTGGCGGCGACCGGATCCGGCGGAGCGAGGATGGCGCCGAGCACGAAAGCGGCCGCCCAACCCAGCCCCGCGAACACGTGGCCGATCACCGCAGCGATCCCGGCCGTGGCCAGCACCAGGCCGATCGCGAGCAATCCGATGGGCAGCAGATTGCGCCTGAACGCCTGCAGAGGCAACGCATACGCAGCCGTCGTCAGGAGCGGCGGCAGAAAGACGAACAGCACCAGATCCGGCGGCATGCGTATCACCGGTAAGCCGGGCACGAGGTGCCAGGCCGTGCCCACGCCGATGCCGACGGCGGCGAAGACGACCGGGGCGGGGATCGGCAGGCGCGGCGCGAGCATAGCGGTGGCCAGCGTCAGGCCGAGCACGATGAAGGTCACATCGACGCTGGTCATGTCACGTCCTGCGCGTCGGTATCGGTCTGGTCAACGGGTCGGGTGTGCGTCATGTCTGCATCCTTGGCTGAACTCGATGCCGATTCGCAGCATTTGAACGGGGGCGATCGATGTCCGAACGCTTTCGGAGCTTGCCAGCGAAAACGGTTTCGCGACGTGCGGTAGCGCACCGACGCGGGGTCGCAGCTGGCTTACCGTGATGTGAACCAAAGCTCTGGGACCTGTGGCACGACCTCGGGTAAGAACTTGAGCACTACCCACCTGAACCGCGCCCTCGTCAAGCTCTGTGCGCGAACGCCGCGCTGCAAGGCTGCAGTAACGACTCTATCGGTGAGTTCAGCTGCATGCACGGTCGCGTGCGCAGCCACGCCGATGCTGGCTGGTTGCAGCGCGCAGACGCATCTGAGTTTTCTCGATCCGCAAGGCCCGGTGGCAGCGGCCCAGCGCCATCACTTTGCCGAAGTGCTGATCGTCTTGCTGGTGTTTGTCGCCATCCCCGTGTTTGTGCTGACCGCAGGGTTCTTGTGGCGCTACCGGTTTGGGGCCAAGGCATCGCGCTACGCGCCCCACTGGAATTACTCCGGGCTCCTGGAGATCGCCTCGTGGACTGGTCCGGTGGTGATCGTGGTGGTGCTGTCGATCATGGTCTGGCGCGCTACGGCCGCGCTGGATCCTTACAAGCCGCTCGCCTCCGACCAACCCGCGTTGCGCGTGCAGGTCATCGGCTACGACTGGAAATGGCTGTTCATCTATCCCGACGAGGGCATTGCCAGTATCGGCGTGCTGGCCCTGCCGGTGGGTCGACCCATGGCGATGCAACTGACGTCGGCCACTGTGATGCAGTCCTTGCACATCCCTGCGCTGGGTAGCCAGATCTACGCCATGGGCGGCATGGTGACGCAGCTTCATCTGCAGGCCGACAGGCCCGGACAGTCCATGGGCGAAAACAATATGTACAACGGTAATGGATTTCATCAGCAACGCTTCACTGCAGTGGCGATGACGCCCGAGCGGTTCAACGCGTGGGCCGCCGACATCCGCTCGAACGGCCTGGCACTGAACGCGCAGAGCTTGAAAGTCATCTCGCAACGCAGCACCCCGGCCGAGTTGTTCGCCGCGCTGTCCCAACCCAAATCGCCCGATGGCAATGTCTACTTCAGTGGCGTGACAGCAGCGTTGTTTCCTGCCGTCGTCATGGCCACCATGGCGGGCACGACAGCGGTGCCGGCAATCGCTTGGCAAAAGCTGGCGAATGCCACGGTTTGCACAGCACCTGAAGCCGTCCTGCCCTTGCCAATTCGAGCGAAATGAATCTAGCCGACATCTTTCAGCATCCAGGGGGCCGGCTGAGTCTGGAATCGCTGCCGTTCTGGCAAATGCTGAACGATCCCACTCGCGGAAACGTGGTCAATGGGGCCATCGGCACCGGCGCCGCCTCGGTGGTCGTCATTGGTGCGCTTGCAGGTATCGCACTGATTACCAAGGACCAGAAATGGACCGTGCTTTGGAAGGATTGGCTGACCAGCCCCGATCACAAGAAGATCGGCATCATGTACGTGGCGCTCGCGCTCGTGATGCTGCTACGGGCGCTGGCAGAGGCGGTGCTGATGCGGGCGCAGCAGATGTTCGGCCTCGACGGTGGTTTCCTGTCGCCCGAGCACTTTGCGCAATTGTTCAGCACCCACGGCACGATCATGATCTTCTTCGTGGCCATGCCCTTTCTCACCGGCATCATCAACTATGTGATGCCGCTGCAGATCGGCGCACGTGACGTGTCCTTCCCCGTCCTCAATTCCATCAGCCTTTGGCTGACGGCAGCCGGCGCGGCCTTGGTGATGGTCTCGCTGTGCATCGGCAAGTTCTCCACGGGCGGCTGGTTCGGTTATCCGCCCTATACCGAGGCCAGCTTCAGCCCTGGCGTGGGGCCGGACTACTGGATCTGGTCCCTCACGCTGGCATCGCTGGCATCGACGCTCAGCGGCATCAACTTCGCTGTCACCATCTTCAAGCAACGCGCGCCCGGCATGAAGCTGATGTTCATGCCCTTGTTCACCTGGACCGCCCTGTGCGCCGCCGTCCTGATGATCTTCGCGATGCCACCGCTGACCGTCGCCACGGCGCAGCTGGCGCTGGACCGGTATCTGGGCTTCCATTTCTTCACCAATGAGCTTGGCGGCAACATGATGAATTTCGCCAACCTCTTCTGGCTGTTCGGTCACCCCGAGGTCTACATCCTGGTCCTGCCCTCGTTCGGGGTGTTCTCGGAGACCATCTCGACGTTTTCCGGCAAGGCGCTCTTTGGCTACAGGTCGATGGTGTGGGCCACCATGGCCATCGCGGTCCTGTCCTTCACGGTGTGGATGCACCACTTTTTCACGATGGGCCAGAACGCCAACCTCAACGCGGCCTTCGGCATCGCTTCCATGCTGATCGGCATCCCCACCGGTGTGAAAGTCTATGACTGGATGTGGACGATCTTCCGCGGCCGCGTGCGGTTCACCGTGCCGATGATCTACTCGATCGGCTTCCTCTACCTGTTCGTGCTGGGCGGCATCAGCGGCATCCTGCTGGCCAGCCCCACCATCGACTATCAGGTGCACAACACCGTGTTCCTGGTGGCGCATTTCCACAACGTGGCGGTACCCGGCGCGCTGTTCGGCCTGCTGGCCGGCTACCACTTCTGGTTCCCCAAGGCGTTCGGCTTTCGCCTGCATGAACGTCTGGGCAAGGTGGCCGCTTTCTGCTGGATCTTCGGCTTCATGCTGGCGTTCTTTCCGCTCTACGCGCTCGGCCTGATGGGCCTGCCCCGCCGCAGCGTCGCCTACACCGAACCGTCCTACGTGCCGCTGGAGGTTGTGGCCTTCCTCGGCGCGCTACTGCTCACTGCAGCGCTGGTGGCGCTCGTCGTCCAGCTGTGGGTGTCGATCAAGCACCGCGACGAGAACCGCGTGTTCGCGGGCGATCCATGGGACGGCCGCAGCCTGGAGTGGTCGGTGTCGGCACCTCCGCCGGCCTACAACTTTGCGGTGATGCCGCTAGTCACCGGACGCGATGCGTTCACGACCGCCAAGGAGGCCGGCAGGCCCCATCCGCAGCCGCTGGAACATGGCAGGTTGGAATACAGCGATATCGAAATGCCGCGGAACAGCGCCATCGGTCCGGTGCTGGGCGCCATTGCCTTCGCGCTGGCGTTCGGGCTGGTCTGGCACATCTGGTGGCTGGTGATCCTGGCTTTCGTCTTGGCCATCGTAACGATGACTGTGCACGGCTTTGCGCGCGACACCACTCGCACCGTCCCTGCGCGGCAGGTGCAGCAGGAACATGTTCGCTGGCTCGACGCCGTGGCCGCTTCAAGCGCGATCGCCCGCGGGGATGAATGCCAGAGCGCCAACCAGGGGCGAGCAGAACAGCGGCTTGCGGGGGGCTTGGCGTGAGTGATGACGCCATCCAGCATCCCGGCCTGAATCTGGGGCGCTCCCACGGCCGTGACCACGAGGCGGCCGAGGCCCTAATGTTCGGCTTCTGGATCTTCCTGATGAGCGACGCCATCCTGTTCGGCATGGCTTTCGCCACCTACCTGACATCGGTCAACGCCACCGCCGGCGGCCCGGGGCCGCGCGCGCTCTACGACATCCAGAGTGTCTTCATCGAGACCCTGCTGCTGCTGGCCAGCAGCTTCACGTTCGGCATGGCGTCGCTGGCGCTCAAGTACCAGCACGGCACCGCGCGGCTGATCGGATGGTTGGCGCTGACCCTGGTGTTGGGGGTGGCCTTTCTTGGCCTTGAACTTCACGACTTCGCATCGATGTTCGCGCAGGGCGGAGGTCCGACCCGCAGCGGCTTCCTGTCCGCCTTCTTCGGCCTGGTGCCTCTGCATGGCCTGCACGTCCTGGGCGGCGGCATCTGGCTGATCTGCCTGATCGGCCAGCTGGCGACCTACGGGGTGGACCGCCAGGCCAAGCTCGGCATCATGCGGCTGGCGCTGTACTGGCACTTTCTGGACATCGTCTGGATCGCGATTTTCTCGGTGGTCTATCTGGCGGGGCTGGCATGAACGAGCAACAGGAGCGCGGCGGCGATGCGGCGGCGCGCAAGCTCGAGGAGCGAAACGAGTTCAAGGCCTATGTCTGGGGCATCTCACTGGCGCTGGTGTTGACGCTCGTGCCCTTCGCGCTGGTGCTCTTCGCGCCGGGGTATGGGGCCGCACTGAAGGGCCTGCCACTTCTCAGCGTGATCGGCGCATGCGCGCTGTTGCAATTCGTCGTCCACTTCCGCTTCTTCCTGCACATCGGCTTCCAGCGTCATCGTGCAGACCTGCAAGTAATCCTGTTCTCGACGCTGCTGCTGGTCATCATGGTGGCCGGCACGGTCTGGATCATGACCAGTCTGGCGGTGCGCATGGCGATGCCAGCGTCGGGCTGACGGCTCGCCTGCATGGATGGCACAGGAATCCTGAAATGACCCGATGCGAATGGCCGCATTCAACCTAGCTTCCTGGGCGCCGATCGATGGACAAAACCGACTCGACCAAATTCGCCTTCGGCCGTTCGCAGTGGATTGCCACAGGGATGCTTCTCGCAGTGCCCGTGGCGCCGATACTCAAGTACGTCGTCGGGGCGCCGCCGGTCTGGATCTTCGCCACGGGCGCCGTCGCCATCGCCGTGTTGGCCGACTGGATCCGGCGCGCCACCGAGCAGGCCGCCAAGAGCCTCGGCCCGGCCATCGGCGGCCTGATGACGGTCAGCTTCGGCAGCATCGCCGAGATCGTGCTGGCCTTGTTCGTGCTGGCCGCCGGCAAGGCCGAAGTGGTCAAGGCCCAGATCACCGGGTCGATCTTGGGCACCAGCCTGCTGGGCCTGGGTCTGGCCATCGTCGTCGGCACTCTGGGGCGCGAGCAGCTGCGCTTCAAGCGCGAGCGGGCCGGCCTGCTGTCGAGCCTGCTCATCCTCGTCGTCATCGCCCTGCTGTTGCCGGCCGTCTTCGACTTGGCGCAACGCACGCTCTCGGGTGCACCAAGGATGGTCGATGAGGTCGATCTGAGTCTGGGCGTGGCGATCGTCCTGCTGGCCTTGTATGCCGCCAATCTCGCCTACACACTGGTCACGCACCGCGACGTTTTCGCGCCCGACGAGCCGCGCGACACCGAAGGCGCTTGGCCGATGGCGGTCTCGGTGGGCGTGCTCGTCGGCGCCACCGTGTTGGTGGCGATGGAGGCCGAGGCGGTGTCGGCGGCGCCCGAGGCCACCGCCGCCAGCCTGGGCCTGTCAGACATCTTCGTCGGCGTCATCGTGCTGGCCTTGATCGGCACCGCATCCGACCTGGTGGCCGCCGTATGGTTTGCCAAGAGCGGCAAGTTCGGGCTGGCGCTGAGCATCTGCGTCGGGTCGTCCATCCAGGTCGGCCTGGTCGTCGCCCCACTGCTCGTCATCGCGTCCTGGGTGATCGGCAAGCCGATCACGCTGGTTTTCTCCAACCCGCTGGACCTGTTCGCCATTGCCGGCACGGCATTCATCGTGAACGCGATCGCGAGCGATGGCGAGGCGACCTGGTTCGAAGGCGTCCTGCTGATCGGTGTGTATGCGCTGCTCGGTATGGCGTTCTTCTTCGTCGACCGGCCGGCCTGACAACACCACAGCGCCGCTGCGTCAGCATTGCAGCGCATCGGTGGCCCGCAGTTGATCATGGAGAACTACATCACGCACAAGCACACCAAGGTCGAGGCATGGCTGGCGCGCACTTGCGCGCGGCAGGTCAGGCGTTGCGGTCCGTCCTGGCGAAAATATGGACTGTGCACGTCTGCAGGCGATGCACTGCGTCTCCCTGTGGCTGATCCGAAACGGGAAATCAGGCTGGGTTTTTTGGCGTGCTGCCGCGTGCTGCGGCATGGCCCGATTGCGCCGTTGTGCGCGCCACCGTACCGACTGGCCAAAGCGCGACGCCTATGCTGGTCACCACTTCTACCAGCCGTGCCGATCGCCAACACAAGGAGTTTTCAGCCATGGGACAGAGCAGCCTTTTGGGCACAAACAAAGCACCCACCGAGGCCAAGGGTCGCGACACCCGGGCACTGGGACCGAGTGACAACTCGGACAGCGGCAGCGACACCGTCGGCGTCGCCGACGCGCCGAGCACCGACCCGTTCGTGCCGGTCGACGTGGCGCTGGCCGACGACGCGCAGCACCCGCTGGAATCTCGCGGCGGCGCGCGGCCCGGCGCCGACAGCGATGCCGCCGGCACCGGGGAACGCCGAAGCGCCGCCGACGACCCCGGCGACCGCGCAGGCGCCGACATCTCGGTGGACCGCATCATCGAAGCGCCGACGGCGCACGATGCCGAAGACCCGGGCCTGGACGTCATGGACGACACCGACGCGGCACGCGACGCGCTTGAGGGCGCTATGGCGGCCGACCCGATGTCCGAGGAATTGCCGAGCGAGGACGAAGACTCGGTCATCGATGCAGCAGCCGCACGACGCAACGCTGGCCGCGAGCGCAAGCGCGACGGACAGGACGGACCGCCTTGACAAAAAAAGGTGAAGGACGGTTGATGGATTTCCCTTGCGACGGGAAAGGGGTTGGATGGCTCCGACGACGAGCGAGCGGGCACGCGACAGCTACCCGATTGCATGCGCAGTGATCGGCAGCGACTTCGGCTGGCTGCAGGTGTCTCGGATGGTGGCGCAATGCGTGTCACATTGTTCTGTCTATGCCGTGCCCTTGAAGGGCCCGTTGCTGGCAGCAGATGGCAGGCCGCTGGATGCCAGGGCGTGAACCGCGAGAAGAAATTACTGTCGTGCAGTCAGTCGCACAACTCGCGCAGCGCATGGGTCGCCGCCGTGAAGGCGGTCTCGACGTCGGCGAGATCGTCGGCTTCCGGCACGGCTTGCCTGGCCCCTCGGATGATCATGCCGGCATGACGCTGCAGGCAGGCCGCGTCCTGCGTACCTTGCACATGGTCGGCGATCTGGGCGATGGCATCGAGCATGCGGATCGAAACGGCTGGGTTTGAGAGGGCGTTTTGGCGGATCTGGTTGAAGGCCAGGTCCACGATCCCTGCAAATGAGGGCCCCGGCGCCACGAACCTCAGCCGGCCTTCACGGTCGAAACGAAGGGATGAAGGCATGTCGCGTCGGGCCAGGCGGCACAGCGCCGACCCGAGCCGATCCACGCAGGCGATCGCCGTGAACGGGTCGTTGATTCCCGGTGACAGCGCCCGCACGGCGATCTCGACCAACTGGCGGAACGAGAACTCGACATCCTGGGCGGCGGTGCGCTGGTCGCCCAGCACGAAGGCGGCGTTGATCTTGTCCAACAGGGCTTCGGTGACCCGTTCACCGGGCCAGACCATCACCATCGCTTGGCCTTTGACGAGGTAGTGCCCGGGCCGACGCTCCAGCCGCAGCAGCAGGTCTTCTTCGTTGGCCAGGGTCAGCAGGGTGTCGGCATCGATCAGTTGCAGATAGCCATCATCGAGGGCGCCGACACGGCGGGCCTCGCGGGTGAAAGCCGCAGGCAGCTCCGTTCCGCCCTGGGCCTTCGAAGCATCGGATCCTGCCCGGCCCAGGCGGCTGGGAAACAGCCTGTCGATGCCCGCCTCCAGTTCCCTGCAGACTTGTGCCACGACCTCGTCGGCCTGGATCGATACCGAAACGTGGTGGATGAAGTAGATCAGCACGCCGATGCTGACCATGGCCAGCAGCAAGGCAATGCTGACGGACAGATGCGGCACGAAGGCCACCTCGTCGGCACGCCGGATGGTGCGCAGCACGAGCAGGCAATAGACGAACGTGGCCACGAAGGTGCCCAGCACCACCTGGTTGGCGGTGTCGCGCATGAAGTTGCGCAGCAGACGGGGGCCCAATTGGGACGAAGCGAGCGACAGCGCCACCAGGGTCATCGAGAACACGGTGCCGGCAATGGCGATCATCGATCCGGCCACGGTGCTCAGCAGCAGGCTGGCGCCCTCTGCACCACCGGAATAGATCCAGTCCAGGCTCAGCAGCCATTTGACGGTGACGGCCTCGTCGAGCGCAACCGCGCCGACGGCCAGTGCCGCAGCCAGGCAGGCCATGACCGCGGGCACGAACCAGAAACTAGAGCGCAGGCGATCCCAGTATTTGAGCAGGAGGGATTTCAAGCGACCTCACTTCAACTCGTAGGCCACCAGCGAATCACCCAGCGTGGTTCCGAACGATCCGTGGCCGCCCGCCGCGACGACGACGAACTGCTTGCCATGGATGCGGTAGGTCATGGGGGTCGCCTGGCCGCCTGCCGGCAACCGGCTCTGCCACAGTTTGCGCCCGCTCGTCACGTCGTAGGCGCGCAGGTAGTTGTCCAGCGTTCCGCTGTAGAAGGCCACACCGCCAGCCGTGATCAGGGGCCCTCCCAGGCTGGCCACCCCCATCGGGAATGGAATCGGCAGGAAGCTTGGCATCTGATCGCGCACGGTGCCGTGCCGGTGCGTCCATGCGCGTTGGCCGGTGCGCAGATCGACGCCGGCAATCGCGCCCCAGGGTGGCGCCTGGCATGGCAGCCCGAGCGGCGACAGGAACGGGCCAATCTTCACAGCGTAGGCCGCACCATGGTTCTCGTTCCAGTGCTCGCTGGCACCGGCGCTGACGACGTTCGCGGTGGCATCGGTGCGCGGAATCAACTGGAAAGTGAAGGCGAGGAACGCGGGCGTGCCGACCATGATCTGCCGCACCGGGTCGACGGCCACGCCGCCCCAGTTGAATACGCCCAAGTTGCCCGGATAGACCAGCGTGCGCCGCGTCGAGGGCGGCGTGTACGGCCCGTCGTAGCCCATCCGGCGCAACTCGATGCGGCAGATGAGCTGGTCCAGCGGTGTGGCTCCCCACATGTCCTTACCGGTCAGCGAAGGTGGCATGAAG
>JACMQP010000221.1 GCA_014376915.1 Ramlibacter sp. | reverse complement strand
TTCAGCGACGCCAGCACCCGGTCCACCATCACGCCGGCCTGGCCCAGGGAGTTGGCGGGATCGCAGAATCCTTCGAGCTGCGCGCGGCTCACGTGCCTAGCGATTTCCGGATGGGCGGCCAGCACGTCGACCAGCCGCCGGTTGTCCCGGATCGCGACCCGGCACAGGTCGTACACCAGGTCGTGCGCGTACTCGCGGCCGATGTAAGGGCCCAGGCCCATCATCACCGCCTCCGACATCACCAGGCCGTTGGTCATGTGGATGTTGGCCAGCATGCGCTGCGCGTCGACCTCCAGGCCCGCCAGGATGAATTTGGTCTGCTTGAGGGCGCCCGACAGCAGACAGAAGATCTCCGGCAGCACCACCCACTCGATTTCCCACGGTCCGGTGGAGCGTTCGTGGTCGGCCACCATCGCGTCCATCAACGCCGCGGCGTGCTGGCGCACCACCGAGATGTTGGCGTGGATGTAAAGGCACGAGATCGGGTTGCGCTTCTGCGGCATGGTCGACGACGAGCCGCGGCCGGGCGCGTACGGTTCGAACACCTCCGCCACTTCGGTCTGCATCAGCAGCTTCACGTCCATCGCGATCTTGCCCAGCGAGCCGCCGACGATGCCGAGGAACGCACCGACTTCGGCGAAGGTGTCGCGCACCGTGTGCCAGGAGATCAGCGGCTGGGCCAGTCCCAGCTCCTGCATCAGGCCGGCCTGGGTTTCCATCGCTCCCTTTTCCAGCGAGGAAAGGGTGCCGGAGGCGCCGCCGAATTCGCCCATCAGCACTCGCGGCTTCAGCTGCCGGAGCCGCTCGCGATGGCGCTCGATGCCGGCCAGGATGCTCGCCATCTTGTAGCCGAAGGTGATCGGCGTGGCCTGCTGCAGGTTCGAGCGGCCGATGATCGGCGTGTCGCGGTATTTGCGCGCCAGCGCGGCGAGCGAGGCGGAGATCTCGGCCAGGTCGCGCTCGATGAGCTCCAGGCCTTCGCGCATCTGCAGCACCGTCGCCGTGTCGGTGATGTCCTGGGTCGTCGCGCCCCAGTGGCAGAACTCGCCCAGCTTGTCCTTGCAGGCGGCGTTGATCTGGTTGACCACCGCGATGATCGGGTAGCCGATCTGCTCGGTCTTGGCCTTGAGCTGGTCCCAGTCGATCTGCGACAGCTCGCAGTTGCGGACGATCTCGTCGGCCGCTTCCTGCGGGATCAGGCCCAAGGTTCCCTGCACCTTGGCCAGCGCACGCTCGACATCCAGGTATTTGGCAGTGCGGTTCTCGTCCGACCAGATGCGGCGCATGTCGGCGTCGCTGAACATGTCGCCGAAGATTTTGGAATCGATGATGGATGCGGCCATGGTGTTCCTTGCAGCTTCGAAGCTTCACTCGATGGTGATGTTGTTGGCCTTGATCAGTTCGGAAAACTTCAAGGTTTCATCCTGGATGAACTTGCGAAAGCCCTCCGGGGTCATCGGTTTGGGCGTAAATCCCTGGGCGGCCAGCTTGCCCTTCACGGCCGGCGACTCCAGCGCGCCGACCACTTCCCTGTTCAGCCACGAGATCACGGTGGGCGGCGTACCGGCCGGCGCCAGCAGCCCGAGCCAAGTCACTGCCTCGAAGCCCGGCACGCCGGATTCGGCCAGCGTCGGCAGGTCGGGTTGCAGCTCCGAGCGGGTCAGGCTGGTCACGGCCAGCGCCCTGGCCTGGCCGTTCCTGGCGAAGGCCAGGGCGGTGGTCATGTTGTCGAACTGCATGTCGATCTGGTTGCCGGCCAGATCCACCAGCGACTGGCTGCTGCCCTTGTACGGAACATGCACCGCCTTGCCGCCGATGCGGCTGAGCAGCATCAGGGTTGTCAGGTGCTGAGACGTGGCGTTGCCGCTGGTGCCGTAGGAGATCGCATCGGGCCGGGCCTTGATGGCGGCCACCAGCTCCGGCACGTTGCGCGCGCCGGATTTGTTGCTGGCCAGCAGCACCAGCGGCGTGCTCGCCAGCTGCGTGACCGGGGCGAAGTCACGGTCGACGTTGTATCCGAGCTTCTTCACGATCGTCGGGTTGACGGCCAGCGCCGTCTGCGTGCCAAGCAGCAGCGTGTAGCCGTCCGGCTTGGCGCGCGCAACGAACTCGGTGCCGATGCCGCCACCGGCGCCGGACTTGTTGTCGACGACCACCGCGGTGCCCCAGCGACGGCTCATCTCTTCGGCCAGCAGGCGGGCCACGATGTCGGTCGCGCCGCCGGGCGCGAACGGCACGACGATGACGACACGGCCGTTGTGCGGATAGCCGCCCGGGCCGGCCTGCTGCGCCGTGGCCTGCGCGAGGGCAGCAGACAAGGGCAGCGCTGCCAGTGCCGCCGCCCCGATGGACAGTGCGACATGGCGGCGGGCGATGAAAGTCTTCAGGAGTCTGAACATGCGAATTTCCTCAGATGGTTCAAGGGAATGGGGCCCGGCGCTCAGGGCAGTTCCGCGTCCCGCATCCGCGCGGCGATCGTTGACGCGCGACTGGCGAGGTAGCCGGAATTGGGCAGTTTCTCGAAAGAGCGGGGCCGCGGCAGCATCACCGCCAGCCGCGCCGACTCGTAGGCCGACAGCTGCGACGCGCTTTTGCGGTAGTAATGCTGGGCGGCGGCTTCGGCGCCGAACACGCCTTCGCCCCACTCGACGCTGTTCAGGTAGATCTCCAGGATCCGCTCTTTGCTCAGCATCCGCTCCAACAGGAAAGTGAGCATCAGTTCCTGCCCCTTGCGCACCAGCGTGCGCTCGCCCGAGAGCAGCAGGTTCTTGGCCAACTGCTGGGTGATGGTGGAGCCGCCGACGACCTTCGGCGCTTTCGTCAGACGGGGCGGCGGTAGCGCGCCGGCCTTGCTGGCGTTGGGGCGCGCGGCATGCTGCGCGTTGTAGCGGCCCGCCAGTTCTTCCGCCCGGGTGTTGCGCTGCCAGGCCTTTTCCATCGCTTCCCAGTCGATGCCGTCGTGGTTGGTGAAGCTGCCGTCTTCGGCGGCGATCACTGCGCGCTTGAGGTTGTCGCTGATCCTCGAATAAGGCATCCATTGCTGGCGCCATCGCAGTTGATGTTTTTCGGTCGCGATGCGCCAGACTTCCGAACGCTGGAAGGCGGTGGACTGCGGCGCGACCACCGCCATGGTGGCGATGCGGAGCACGAAGAACAGCTCCAGCGCGAGCGCCGCGACCAGCACCAGCAGAATCCAGCGCAGCAGGCCCTTCATCGCCGTGTCAGACCAGGCTGGCGCGCAGTTCCGCCAGCACCTGGGCGGAGGGCGGCCGCACGCCGCGAAACACCAGGAAGGCCTCGGCCGCCTGTTCCACCAGCATGCCCAGGCCGTCGCGCGGCACCGCCCCGTGCGCGCGGGCCCATGCCATGAAGCCTTCGGCTGCCGG
>JACMQP010000220.1 GCA_014376915.1 Ramlibacter sp. | reverse complement strand
GCCGAAGAAAAGCACCACGCCGAACCGCGCCTTCAAGGTCGCCGATCAGATCCAGCGGGACCTGACGGAGCTGATTCGCGAGTTGAAGGATCCGCGGCTGGGCATGGTCACGATCCAGGCCGTCGAGGTGACGCCGGACTACGCCCACGCCAAGGTGTTCTTCAGTGTGCTGGTGGGCGATGCGGCGGAGTGCGAGGTCGGATTGAATGCCGCCGCCGGCTTCCTGCGCAACGGCCTGTTCAAGCGGCTGCATATCCACACGGTGCCGACGCTGCACTTCCTGTTCGACCGGACCACCGAGCGGGCCGCCGACATGAACGCGCTTATTGCGCGGGCGGTCGCCTCGCGTTCCAAGGACGACGCCTAGCCATGAACGCGCCAAGCACCAGGGTGCAGCGGCGCCCTGTGCATGGGGTGTTGCTGCTCGATAAACCGCTGGGTCTGTCCAGCAACAATGCCTTGCAGAAGTGCAGGTGGCTGCTGCGCGCCGAGAAGGCCGGCCACACCGGCACGCTCGACCCGCTCGCCACCGGCTTGCTGCCGCTGTGCTTCGGCGCTGCGACCAAGTTCAGCCAGCTGCAACTCGAAGCCGACAAGACTTACGAGGCGATCGCCCAGCTGGGTGTGAAGACCAGCACCGGCGATGCCGAGGGTGACGTGATCGCAACCCGGCCGGTGAATGTCAGCCAGGAGCAGCTCGCGGCCGTTGAAAGGCAGTTCACCGGGCCGATCTGCCAGGTGCCGCCGATGCACAGTGCCCTGAAAAAAGACGGCAAGGCGCTGTACGAATATGCCCGCGCCGGCGAGGAAGTGGAGCGCGCAGCCCGCAATGTCACCATCCACGCGCTGCAGCTGTCGAAGATCGAAGATGCGCGCGCACCCGAGGCGATCCGGATCGTCGCGACAGTGAGCAAGGGCACCTACATCCGGACACTGGGCGAGGACATCGGCGAGGCGCTGGGTTGCGGCGCCCACCTGATCTCGCTGCGCCGGATGGCCACCGGCCATTACAACGTCGGGCAGTGCGTGACGCTGGCGGCGCTGGAGGCAATGCGCGAGGAAGAGCGCATCGCCCTGCTGCTGCCGGTCGATTCGCTGCTGCCGCGTCACACCCGCGTCACGCTCGATGCCGACAATGCGGGCCGTTTCCTCAGCGGACTGCGGCGGCGCGGCGACTGGAACGACGACGAGCAAGTGGCCGTGTTCGGCCTGGAACCGCAGGCCTTGCTTGGCACTGGCCACATCAAGGCCGGAGAACTGATCCCGGGGCGACTGCTGAGCCCCCCTGAAATACAGCAAATCCTGGAAACGACGACATGACCAACAAGCAAATCCGCAACATCGCCATCATCGCCCACGTGGACCATGGCAAGACAACCATGGTCGACCAACTGCTGCGCCAGTCGGGCACCTTCGCCGAGCACGAGAAGATCGTCGACACGGTGATGGACAACAACGCAATCGAAAAAGAGCGCGGCATCACCATCCTGGCCAAGAACTGCGCCGTGACCTGGGAAGGCACCCACATCAACATCGTCGACACCCCCGGCCACGCCGATTTTGGTGGTGAAGTGGAGCGCGCCCTGTCGATGGTCGACGGCGTGGTGCTGCTGATCGACGCGCAGGAGGGCCCGATGCCCCAGACCCGCTTCGTGACCAAGAAGGCGCTGGCCCTGGGCCTGAAGCCGATCCTGGTGGTGAACAAGGTCGACAAGCCGGGCGCCCGGCCACAGTATGTCGTCGACGCCGCCTTCGACCTGTTTGACAAGCTCGGCGCGACCAACGAACAGCTGGACTTCCCGGTCGTCTATGCCTCCGGCATCAACGGCTGGACCTCGATGGACGAGGGCGCCGCCGGCGAGCAGTGGGGCCCTGACATGTCCGCACTGTTCAACACCGTGCTGCAACACGTGCCGCCGCACGAGGGCGACCCGGAGGCGCCGCTGCAACTGCAGGTTTCGGCGATCGACTTTTCCAGCTTCGTCGGCCGGATCGGCGTCGGCCGCATCAACGCCGGCACCGTCAAGCCGATGATGGACGTGCTGGTGATGGAAGGCCCGGACGGCAAGACCATCAAGGGCCGGATCAATCAGGTGCTGACGTTCCAGGGCCTGGACCGCGTGCAGGTGGCCGAAGCCGGGCCGGGCGACATTGTGCTGATCAACGGCATCAACGACATCAGCATTGGCGTGACGATCACCGACCCGCTCAACCCGGCGCCGTTGCCGATGCTCAAGGTCGACGAACCGACCCTGACGATGAACTTCTGCGTCAACACCAGCCCTCTGGCCGGTCGCGAAGGCAAGTTCGTGACCAGCCGCCAGATCTGGGACCGGCTGCAGAAAGAACTGCAGTCGAACGTGGCGCTGCGGGTCAAGGAAACTGGCGAGGAGGGCATCTTCGAGGTCATGGGCCGCGGCGAACTGCACCTGACGATCCTGCTGGAAAACATGCGCCGCGAAGGCTACGAACTGGCCGTCTCCAAGCCACGCGTGGTGTTCAAGGACGTGAACGGCGTGAGGCACGAGCCGATCGAGCTGGTGACGGCCGACATCGAGGAGCAGCACCAGGGCGGCGTGATGCAGGCCCTGGGCGAGCGCAAGGGCGACCTGGTGAGCATGGAGCCGGACGGCCGCGGCCGTGTCCGCCTCGAATACCGGATCCCGGCGCGTGGCCTGATCGGTTTCACCAACGAGTTCCTGAACCTGACGCGCGGCTCGGGCCTGATCTCCAACATCTTCGACAGCTACGAGCCGCACAAGGGCGAGATCGGCAGCCGCAAGAACGGCGTGCTGATCTCGATGGACGACGGCGAGATCTTCACCTACGCGCTGGGCAAGTTGGACGATCGCGGTCGCATGTTCGTGCGCGCCAACGACCCGGTGTACGAAGGCATGATCGTCGGCATCCACAGCCGCGACAATGATCTGGTCGTCAACGCCACCCGCACCAAGCAGCTCACCAACTTCCGGGTTTCGGGCAAAGAAGACGCCATCAAGATCACGCCGCCGATCGAGCTCACGCTCGAATACGGCGTCGAGTTCATCGAGGAGGACGAGCTGGTCGAGATCACGCCCAAGAGCGTGCGCCTGCGCAAGCGCTTCTTGAAGGAACACGACCGCAAGCGCGCCGGCCGCGGCGCCTGATCCTGCGGTCCGGATGCGACTGAACCACACCAGGGCAGTGTTCCTGATGGTGGCGGTCACCCTGATGTGGTCCACCGCCGGCGTCATCACGCGCCAGCTGGAGCAGGCGCGCAGCTTCGAAGTCACCTTCTGGCGCAGCTTCTTCACGCTGGCGTCGCTGCTGGTGATCCTGCCTTTGTTCCAGGGCCGCGAGGTGTTCGGCAAGATCCGCCACGGCGGCCCTGCCTTGTGGATCTCCGGCCTGTGCTGGGGCGTGATGTTCACTGCTTTCATGCTGGCGCTCACGCTGACCAGCGTCGCCAGCGTGCTGGTCACGCTGGCCGTGGGGCCGCTGCTCACCGCGCTGTTGGCCCGGGTTTTCATCGGCCACCGGATTGCGCCACGCACCTGGCTGGCGATCGTGGCGGCCGGTGCCGGCATCGCCTACATGTACGGCACGCAGTTGGGCGAGGGCCAACTGGCCGGCACGCTGGTGGCACTGTGCGTGCCGGTCGCCAGCGCGGTGAACTGGACGGTGACGCAACGATCGCACGCACGCGGCCACAACGTCGACCTGGTTCCGTCGGTTCTGGTCGGGGCGCTGCTCTCCTGCGTCGCGACCCTGCCGCTGGCCATGCCGCTGCAGGCTTCGGCACTGGACGTCGGCCTGCTGGCGATGCTGGGCCTGGTGCAACTGGCGATTCCCTGCACGCTGTCGGTCTTCTGTGCCCGGGTGCTCGAGGCGCCGGAAATGGCGCTGCTGGGCCTGCTGGAAGTCATCTTTGGCATCCTGCTGGCCTGGCTGGGCGCCGGCGAAGCGCCGAGCCAGGCCGTACTGGCCGGAGGCGCGCTGGTGATCGGCGCGCTGGTGGTGAATGAACTCGTTGGATGGAGGCAGAAAGCATGAGTGATGTGATGACCGAAGTGCGGGGCAGGACCGGGCTGATCACGTTGAACCGGCCCAAGGCGCTGAACGCGCTGTCGCTGGCCATGATCCGGCAACTGACGGCGACGCTGCTGGCCTGGCGCGACGATGCGGCCGTCGAGGCGGTCGCGATCCGGGGCCAGGGCAGGGACGATGCAAGCCCTTTCGGTAGCAGACCGTTCGGCAATTTCAGCGCCGGCGGCGACATCCGCTTTTTCCATGCCGCGGCGCTTGCCGGCAATCCCGAGCTGGAAGATTTCTTCACCGAGGAATACGAGCTCAACTTCCTGGTCGACACTTTCCCGAAACCGTATTTCAGCTTTCTCGACGGGATCGTCATCGGCGGTGGCATGGGCATCGCGGGCCACGGTCGGAGCGGCCAGCGTCAGCGCGTGGTCACGGAGCGCACGAAGATGTCGATGCCCGAGACCCAGATCGGCCTGTTTCCCGACGTCGGCGGCGGCTACTTCCTGGGGCGCTGCCCGGGTCGGCTCGGCGAATACCTGGCCTTGACGTGCAACGTGATCGGCGGGGCGCAAGCCGTGGCAGCAAACCTGGCCGACGCCCTGGTCGATTCGTCGCAGCTGCCGGCCTTGTGGGACGCGCTTGGCGATGGCGGCGTCGCGGCCTTCGGGCGGGCGCTGGCCACCGCCCTCGCAGCCACGACCGAGGCACCGCACGAACTGTTCGACCGCGACCTGATCGACCGTTTCTTCTCGCCTGACAGCGTTGCGGCCATCGTCGCGGCGCTGGAGGCGGACGGCTCGCCCTGGTGCGACGCGACGGCTGCGGCCTTGCGCAAGCGCTCGCCGCTGATGCAGGTGGTCACGCTGGAACAGTTGCGCCGCGGCCGGTCCATGGCGCTGGCCGATGTGCTGCGGATGGAACGCGACCTGGTGCGCCACTGCTTCCACCTGCGTCCGTTGCCCGCCAGCGAAACCGTGGAAGGCATCCGGGCGCTCGCCATCGACAAGGACCAGCGGCCCAACTGGATGCCGGCGCGGATCGAGGAGGTCGATCCGCAGGAGGTGGCTGCGTTCTTCGCCAGCCCCTGGCCGGCGCACGCGCATCCGCTGCGCGCGCTCTGACTCAGCGGCTGCGGCTCTTCATGGCGCGCTCGACCTCGCGCTTGCCCTCGCGGTCCTTGATGGTGTCGCGCTTGTCGTGCTCCGCCTTGCCCTTGGCCAGTGCGATCTCGCACTTGACCTTGCCGGTCTTCCAGTGCAGGTTGAGCGCGACCAGCGTGTAGCCCTTTTGCTCCACCTTGCCGATCAGCCGGCGGATCTCTTCCTTGTGCAGCAGCAGCTTTTTGGTCCGCACCGCGTCGGGACTGACGTGGCTGGAGGCGGTATTGAGCGGATTGATCTGCAGGCCGATCAGGTACAGCTCGCCGCCCTTGATCACTACGTAGCCGTCGGTCAGCTGCACCTTACCTTCGCGCAGCGACTTCACTTCCCAGCCTTGCAGGACCACGCCAGCTTCGAATTTCTCCTCGAAGAAGTAGTTGTAGGCCGCTTTCTTGTTGTCGGCGATCCGGCTGGTCGGGTCTGGTTTTTTCTTGGTGGCCATGCTGCGCAGTTGGGGGCGGAACCGCAGGGAGAAAGAGGGTTCTTACAATCGGGGCGCCGGGCGCGCGATTCTACGTTGCTGCGAGGCCCGGCGTTCATTCATGAAAACAGTCCACAAGTCCGTCCTGATCTGGTACACCGCGCAGGAGATGTTCGCCCTGGTGACCGACGTCGAGCGCTACGCCGAGTTTCTGCCCTGGTGCGACCAGGCCCGGGTGGTGCAGCGCGACGAAAACGGCATGCTGGCCGAAATCGGCATCGCCTTCGCCGGTATCCACCAGAAGTTCACCACCCGCAACACCCATGTTCCCGGCCGCGAGGTGAACGTGAAGCTGGTGAGCGGGCCGTTTTCCAACCTCGACGGCCACTGGGTCTTCACACCGGTCGGCGAAGCCGGAGAGCGGGCCTGCAAGGTCGACCTGGAACTGAAGTACGGGTTCCAGAACGCGGCTTTGGCGGCGCTGGTGGGGCCGGTCTTTGACAAGATCGCCAGCAGCATGGTGGACGCCTTCGTGAAGCGCGCAGAGCAGGTCTATGCCGCATAATGCCGGGCCCGGCCTTATGCGGTTGACGGTCGTTCATTCGCCGGCACCCAGGCAGGTCCGGGAATGGGCACTGGAACTCCCGCCCGGCGCCACAGTGTTGCGCGCGCTGCAGGCCAGCGGGATCGCCGCCGAATATCCGACGCTTGAACTGGATGCTGCCGGGGTCGGCATCTGGGGCCGCAAGGCGCGGCTGGACGATCTGGTGCACGAAGGCGACCGGATCGAGGTCTACCGGCCGCTGCGCGTGGACCCGAAGGTGGCGAGAAGGGAGCGCTTTCGCGCCCAGGGTGCGCGCTCAGCCGGCCTGTTCGCGGCAAAGCGGCCAGGCGCCAAGCCCGGCTACTGAAGCCGCTGCCTAGCCCTTGCAGTCGGTCGCGATGCCTTGCAGGCGCTTGGTTTCGGCCGCGCGCTGTTCGTCCGTCATGAACTCGGACTCGCCCTTGGCATTGGTGCTGCGGACCCGCTGGCCGCTGGTGAAGGTCTGCAGCGCGCGTTTGGCACGGTCGCAGTTCTCCGACTTGGCCTTTGCGAGTTTTTCCTGCTCGGCCTCCTGCTTGGCCTTTTCTTCGTCTTCGGCCTGCTTCTTCTTTTCTTCCAGTGCCTTGTCCTTGCCGCTGATCTTCGGCACGTTCGCCGGCGCCTTGGCGACCGCCGCCGGCGCTGCGCCGTCGGTTGCCTCAGCTCCCACCGGTGGGGGCGGGGGCTTCACGCCGCCAGGCTGCTTGAGGATGCTCTTGGCCGGAATGTCGGACGGCGGGGAGCGGTCGCTGAAGACTTTGCGGCCGTCCTTGTCGATCCATTGCCACTGGGCGCAGGCCAGCGCCGGCAGCAGGGCCAGGCCGAGGGAAATCACGCGAATCAGTTTCATCGGCGCAGTGTAGCGCGCCCCTGGGGCGGCTCCTAGCGGGGCGCCGAGGCCAGGCGCGCGATTGAGGAATTGATCACCCGCTGTTGCCCAAACGCGCCAAGGGTTACTACGGACCGCACGGGTACAATCGGTTTTTTGGAGCCTCTGACATGCGCCTTTTAGGCAATGCGCTCACCTTCGACGACGTGTTGCTGGTGCCGGCGTTCTCCCAAGTCCTGCCCAAGGACACCTCTCTCGCGACCCGCCTCTCCCGCAATATCACACTGAACCTGCCGCTGGTGTCCGCCGCGATGGACACGGTCACCGAAGCGCGTCTGGCCATCGCCATCGCCCAGGAAGGCGGCATGGGCATCGTGCACAAGAACCTCACCGCGCAGCAGCAGGCTGCGGAGGTGTCACGGGTGAAGCGTTACGAAACAGGCGTGCTGCGCGACCCGGTCATCATTACCCCCACGCACACCGTGCGCCAGGTGCTCGACATGCAGGAGCAGCTCGGAATCTCCGGCTTCCCGGTGGTGGATGGGGGCAAGGTCATCGGCATCGTCACCGGGCGCGACCTGCGCTTCGAGACCCGCTACGACGTCCCGGTCAGCCAGATCATGACGCCACGCGAGAAGCTGATCACCGTCAAGGACGGCACCACGCCGGCCGAAGCCAAGGCGTTGCTGAACAAGTACAAGCTCGAACGGCTGCTGGTGGTCAACGACGCATTCGAGCTCAAGGGCCTGATCACGGTCAAGGACATCACCAAGCAGACCAGCTTCCCGAACGCGGCGCGCGACGCCGCGGGCCGGCTGCGGGTCGGCGCGGCTGTCGGCGTCGGCGAGGGCACCGAGGAACGCGTGGAGGCGCTGGTCAAGGCCGGTGTCGACGCCATCGTCGTCGACACCGCCCACGGCCACAGCAAGGGCGTGATCGAGCGGGTACGCTGGGTCAAGCACAACTATCCGCAGGTCGAGGTGATCGGCGGCAACATCGCCACCGGCGCCGCGGCGCTGGCGCTGGTCGAGGTGGGAGCGGATGCGGTGAAAGTCGGCATCGGCCCGGGATCGATCTGCACCACGCGGATCGTGGCTGGCGTCGGCGTGCCGCAGATCACGGCGATCGACAACGTCGCGACCGCACTAATGGGCACCGGCGTCCCGCTGATCGCCGACGGCGGCATCCGTTATTCGGGCGACATTTCCAAGGCCATCGCGGCCGGCGCCAGCACTGTAATGATGGGCGGCATGTTTGCCGGCACCGAGGAAGCGCCGGGCGAGATCGTGCTGTTCCAGGGCCGCAGCTACAAGAGCTATCGCGGCATGGGCTCGATCGGCGCCATGCAGCAGGGCAGCGCCGACCGCTACTTCCAGGAAGCGACCACCGGCAACCCCAACGCCGACAAGCTGGTGCCTGAAGGCATCGAGGGCCGGGTTCCGTACAAGGGCTCGCTGGTGGCGATCGTCTACCAGATGGCCGGCGGTCTGCGGGCCAGCATGGGTTACTGCGGCTGCGCCACGATCGAGGAGATGCGCAACAAGGCCGAATTCGTCCAGATCACGGCGGCAGGCATGCGCGAGAGCCATGTTCACGACGTCCAGATCACCAAGGAAGCGCCGAACTACCGGTCCGAGTGACGTGAACAAACACCAGAAAATCCTGATCCTCGACTTCGGCTCCCAGGTCACGCAGCTGATCGCCCGCCGGGTGCGCGAAGCCCACGTGTTCTGCGAGGTCCATCCCTGCGACGTCAGCGACGCCTGGATCCGCGAATACGCCAGCGACGGCATGCTCAAGGGCGTGATCCTGTCGGGCAGCCACGCGAGTGTCTACGAGGACACCACCGACAGGGCGCCGCAGGCCGTGTTCGAGCTCGGCGTGCCGGTGCTGGGCATCTGCTACGGCATGCAAACCATGGCGCAGCAGCTTGGCGGCAAGGTGGAAGGCCACCACCTGCGCGAGTTCGGCTTCGCGTCCATGCGTGCCCGCGGCCACACCCGGCTGCTGGAGGACATTGCCGACTTCACCACGCCCGAAGGCCACGGCATGCTGAACGTCTGGATGAGCCACGGCGACAAGGTGACCGAATTACCGCCCGGTTTCAAGCTGATGGCATCGACAGAAAGCTGCCCGATCGCCGGCATGGCCGACGAGGCGCGCCGGGTTTACGCAGTGCAGTTCCATCCCGAGGTCACCCACACCCAGCAGGGCCGGGCGATCCTGGAGCGCTTCGTGCTCGGGATCTGCGAGGCGCGGCCCGACTGGGTGATGCGCGACCACGTCGCTGAAGCCGTCGAATTGATCCGCAAGCAGGTCGGCGACGAGGAAGTGATCCTGGGCTTGTCCGGCGGCGTCGATTCGTCGGTGGCGGCGGCTCTGATCCACCGCGCGATCGGTGACCAGCTGACCTGCGTCTTCGTCGATCACGGCCTGTTGCGCCTGAACGAAGGCGACATGGTGATGGAGATGTTCGTCGGCAAGCTGCACGCGAAGGTGATCCGCGTCGATGCGAGCGAGCTGTTCCTGGGCAAGCTGGCCGGGGTGAGCGACCCCGAGGCCAAGCGCAAGATCATCGGCGGCGAGTTCGTCACCGTCTTCAAGCAGGAGGCGGCCAGGCTCGTCGCCGACGCCGCCGCAACCGGCGAGCAAGGGAGTCGCGCAGTCAAAGGCGCAACTTGGCTGGCCCAGGGCACCATCTATCCGGACGTGATCGAGTCCGGTGGCGCCAAGAGCAAGAAGGCCGTCACCATCAAGAGCCACCACAACGTCGGCGGCCTGCCCGAACAGCTCGGGTTGAAGCTGCTGGAGCCGCTGCGCGACCTGTTCAAGGACGAAGTGCGCGAGCTGGGCGTGGCCCTCGGCCTGCCGCCGGAGATGGTGTACCGCCATCCGTTCCCCGGCCCCGGCCTGGGCGTTCGGATCCTGGGCGAGGTGAAGAAGGAATACGCCGACCCGCTGCGCCGGGCCGACGCGATCTTCATCGAGGAACTGCGGTCTTTCCGCGACGAGCACACCGGCAAGAGCTGGTACGACCTCACCAGCCAGGCGTTCGCTGTGTTCCTGCCGGTCAAGAGCGTCGGCGTGATGGGCGACGGCCGCACCTACGACTACGTGGTGGCACTGCGTGCGGTGCAGACCAGCGACTTCATGACGGCCGACTGGGCGGAACTGCCCTATGCGCTGCTGAAGAAGGTTTCCAGCCGCATCATCAACGAGGTGCGCGGCATCAACCGCGTCACCTACGACGTCAGCAGCAAGCCGCCGGCCACGATCGAATGGGAATAGCCGTCGGACGGACGGGCGGGCACAATCAGCTGCCATGTACCAGCCGCCGCAGTTCAAGTCGATCGACCGCGCGCTCGCCGCCGACCTGATGCGGGCTGATCCGTTCGCCAGCCTGATCTCCGTCGACGACGACGCTCTGCCGTTCGTCACTCACCTGCCGCTGCATCTCGAGTCAAACGGCGAAACCTTCACCCTGCTGGGACACTGCGCCAGGCCGAATCCGCACTGGCGTTACCTGCAGGCGCGTTCGACGGCGGTGG
This sequence comes from Ramlibacter sp., assembly GCA_014376915.1. The sequence continues at coordinate 3,092 of JACMQP010000220.1, read as the reverse complement.
TGACGTTTCTTGGTCCCCATGCCTATCTCTCGCCGCAGGTCTATCCGGACCTGGCGCGGGTTCCCAGCTGGAATTACCTGGCCGTGCACTGCACGGTCCGGGCGCGGCTGGTCGAGACGCCTGAGGCCAAGGACGCCTTGCTGAAAAAGCTGATCTGCGACCACGAACCCGCGTACGCGGCGCAGTGGCGCGCCATGGCCCCCGAGCTGGCGCAAAAGCTGCTCGCCGGCATCGTCGGCTTCGAGCTGGAGGTGTTGGACCTGCAGTGCAAGCTGAAGATCAACCAGCACCGCCCGGAATCGCACGGGGCGCTGAAGGCCGCATATGCGGCGGGGAACGACGATCAACGCGAGCTGGCGCAGTGGATGGACCGGCTTGGAATGGGAGGCTGAAAATGCGCGGATTGTTCACTGTCCTGAGCCTGCTGCTGGTGGTCGCCATCATCGGCGTGCTGGTCAAGAAGCAGATGGGATCGCTGGCCGGTCCGGCGGCGCTGCCGACTGTGTCCGGTGCGGCGCCGGCGCCGGGCGCCAAACCTGTCACGCCGCAGGAAACGGTGCAGCAGTTCCAGCAGGCGGTCCAGGGCCAGATGCAGCAGGCGCGCCCAATGCCGGACGACACCAAGTGACACCGGAGTCGGCTCGGCAGATGGCGGGCGACGCGGACTTCATGCAGCAGGCGCTGACCCTGGCGAGGCAAGCCGCCGCCGCCGGTGAGGTTCCGGTCGGCGCGGTGGTGGTCCGGGCCGGCCAGGTGATCGGACGCGGCCGCAACGCGCCGGTCGCCGCGCACGACCCGACTGCCCACGCCGAAATCGCAGCGCTGCGCGAGGCCGCCCTGGCGCTGGGCAACTACCGGCTCGACGGCTGCGAGCTGTTCGTCACGCTGGAGCCTTGCGCCATGTGCAGCGGTGCCATGCTGCACGCGAGGATCAAGCGCGTTGTCTACGGCGCTGCGGACCTCAAGACCGGGGCCGCCGGCTCGGTGCTGGACCTGTTCGGGCTGCAGCGACTCAATCACCACACCAAGGTCGAGGGCGGCGTGCTGGCGCCGGAATGCAGCGGCGTGCTGGCCGATTTCTTCCAGGCCCGGCGCGAACAGGCGCGCAGCGCCCTGCAGCCGCTGCGCGACGATGCGCTGCGCACCCCGGCCGAACGGTTCGACGGCATGCCCGGCTACCCCTGGGTTCCAAGGTATGTGCAGGACCTGCCGTCACTCAACGGCTGGCGCATGCATTACCTCGACGAAGGGCCGGCCCCTCATCAGTCGCAGGCCAATCGGATCACCTGGCTGTGCCTGCACGGCAATCCGGCGTGGAGCTATCTCTACCGCAAGATGATCCCGGTGTTCCTGGCCGCCGGCGACCGGGTCGTCGCCCCCGACCTGGTCGGATTCGGCAAGAGCGACAAGCCCAAGAAAGACAGCGTCCACAGCTTCGGCTGGCATCGCCAGGTGCTGCTGGAGTTCATCGACCGCCTGGACCTGGAAAACGTCGTGCTGGTGGTGCAGGACTGGGGCGGCCTGTTCGGACTGACGCTGCCGATGGAGGACCCCGGGCGCTATGCGGGGCTGCTCGTGATGAACACGGCGTTGGGCACCGGGGATGCGCCGCTCGGTCCCGGCTTCATGGCGTGGCGCGAGATGAACGCGAAGAATCCGGAATTCGATATCGCCCGGCTGTTCGCGCGTGGCAATCCGCGCATGACCCCCGGGGAATGCGCGGCCTACGCAGCGCCGTTTCCCGATCGCGGCCACCGCGCCGCCCTGCGCGCGTTCCCGCCGATGGTCCCGGACTCCCCCGATGCCGATGGCGCGCAGGTGTCGCGCCGGGCGGCCGAGTTCTGGTCGCGCGAATGGACTGGCCAGTCCCTGATGGTGATCGGCGCGCTGGACCCGGTGCTGGGCGCGCCGGGGATGCGCTCGCTGCAGCAGCGCATTCGCGGTTGCCCCGAACCGGTGGTCCTGCGGCAGGCGGGCCACTTCGTGCCGGAGGAAGGCGCGGAAGTGGCGCAGCTGGCGGTGGGATACTTCCGCCGGTGAAAAAACATATCTACATTTATTCGCCGTCGAGCGCGGTCGGCGACAAGGCTGTCGTGCGTCGTGGCGTGGCGCGGCTCAAGGCGCTGGGCCACGAGGTCGAACTCGACGAGGCGGTCTTCGCCCGCCACATGCGGTTTGCCGGCGACGACGCGACCAGGCTGGCGGCGATCCATCGGGCGGCCGCCAGCGGCGCTGACGTGGCGCTGATCACCCGCGGCGGCTACGGAATGACGCGGATCCTGCCGGACATTCGCTACAAGGCGGTGGCGAAAGCGGTCGAACGCGGCACGCGCTTCGTGGGCCTGAGCGACTTCACCGCGTTCCAGAACGCGGTGCTGGCCCAGACCGGCGCTGTCACCTGGGCGGGGCCGGCACTGGGAGAGGATTTCGGGGTCGAGGGGGAGCCCGACGACATCATGCAGGCCTGCTTCGAGGACCTGGTGAGCGGCCAGGGGGAGGGCGCGGGCTGGCAGCTGCCGGTGTCGGAACACCGCGAGCGGCTGCTGCAGGTGAAAGAAGCGACGCTGTGGGGTGGCAATCTCGCGATCCTGTCGACGCTGGTCGGGTCGCCCTGGATGCCGAAGGTCAAGGGCGGGATCCTGTTCCTGGAGGATGTGCACGAGCATCCCTACCGGGTCGAGCGGATGCTGACGCAGCTGCTGTACGCGGGAGTGCTGGGGGCGCAGAAGGCGATCCTGCTTGGCCATTTCACCAACTACAAACCCTATCCGCACGACCGCGGCTTCAAGCTGCAGACGGTGGTGGACTGGTTGCGCACCCAGGTGAAGTGCCCGGTGTTCACGCGCCTGCCGTTCGGCCACGTGGCGACCAAGGTGGCGTTACCGGTAGGGGCGCCCGTGCACCTGGCGGTGGAAGGGCGGGACGCTTTCGTGCTCTGGGGCCACCACCACTAGGGTCATGGTTCCGGCCGGGCGGGCCGGTCAGGCTGGTCAGCCGACCAGCGGGCTGGGACGCGAGTTGAGGCCGCCGGGCAGCAGACCGTGGAACTGCTCCGTGATGCCGGCGATTTTTTCGCGTGCCACGGACTCGCT
>JACMQP010000219.1 GCA_014376915.1 Ramlibacter sp. | reverse complement strand
GCGCCTACAACTTGTCCAGCCAGCCGCCTTTCATCAACATCCAGCAGTTCTACATCGAAGGCTTCCTGGTCGAACGGATCCAGGAACTGGGTCGCGTCGATATCCGCTGGAACAACCGCGTTACGGCCTTCGAGCAGGACGCCGCCGGGGCCACGCTATCGATCACGACGCCCGCAGGCGACTACCGCATCCGGGCCCAACACGTGATCGACGCGAGCGGTTCGCACACTCCGTTTCGCAAGTGGGTCGGCGCTTCGGTTACGGCCAAGAAGGGCGACGACCGCTGGTGCATCGCCGACGTGCGCTTCGCCAATCGGCCGCCGACCGAGCGCCACACCTGGATCGAGGCGCCGTTCAACGAGAACCGCGCCGTCTGGCAGCACCTGATGGGAGACGACGTCTGGCGCATCGACTACCAGATGCCGCCAGACGCGGATCCCGAACAGATGAGCCGCGAGGACGTGGTGCGCGAGCGCCTGACACGGCAGTTCGGCGCCGGCACCGAGATGGAGATCGTCTGGGTCGGCCCCTACGCTTACAAGAGCGAGTGCGTGGACCGGATGCGGCACGGCCGGCTGTTCTTCATGGGCGACGCGGCCAAGGTGGTCAGCCCCTTCGGCGCCCGCGGTGGCAACACCGGCATCGCCGACGCCGACAACCTGGCGTGGAAGCTGGCAGCGGTTATGAAGGTGGCGGCATCCCCTGCCCTGCTGGACAGCTACCACGAGGAGCGGCATGAAGCCGCAACCCACAATGTGCTCGTGACCAACCGGACGGCACGCTTCCTGCGGCCGGCGCCCGGCATCGAAAAGACCTTCCGCGACGCCGCATTGGGCCTGGCTCGCAAGCATGCGTTCGCCCGCCAGCTGGTGAACACCGGGCGGATGGCGATCGCCAACCCGTATTCGCAGTCCAGCGCCTGCGAGCGCACTGGCGGCCTGCCGGTGCAGAACGTGTCCTTCGAATGGGCCGATGGTTCGCGCGGCACCGTCAACGAACTGCTGGAATGGGCCGACGGCAACCTGCTGGCGCTGCTGTTCGGGGACGCCAGCCGCGGCAGCCTGGGACGCCTGCGGGCGTTGGCGGAGACGGCGCCGGTGCGCTGCGTGCAGGTGCTGGGCGCCGAGGGCCGGCCGGGTGCGATCGAGCACGTGCGTGACCCGCAAGGGCATCTGCAAGGCGCCTGCCACGTGTTCGGCCACGCCTGGGCCCTGATCCGTCCCGACAGTTACGTGGCCGCCACCGGTGAAAGCATCGATGCCTCGCTGGTGCATGCTGTCGGCCGCTCGCTGGGCGCTGCCTTGCATGAAGGAGAACCGGCATGAAGACAGCGTTGAATCTGCAGGACGCTGACAGCTTCTACGAGCAGTTGCTGGATGCGCACCAGGGCCTCAGCCCGCAGCAGTCCGAGCTGCTGAACGCCCGGCTGGTCCTGCTGCTCGCGAACCAGGTCGGCGATGCCCGGGTGCTGAAGGAGTGCGTCGAAGCAGCGGCGGAAATGCCCACCTGAAGCCCTGGATTCCCGCCTCCGTGGGAATGACGATGAGGGGCGTTTGCTCGCCCCAGCCGGTAAGATGCTGCATTCCCCACCGGTTTTCCCAACGGCACCCCCGGGTGCCGTTGCTGTTCCTGCAATTGGAATCTGACCCCAAATGAGCGACACCCCCAAGCAACCCGGCCTCGAGAGCCTGTCCAAATCGTTCGAGCCCCACGCCATCGAAGCCCATTGGGGGCCGGAGTGGGAGCAACGTGGTTACGGCCGCTCTGGCGCGCGTGGGACGGGTCAGCCGGTCGAAGGCCAGCCGTCGTTTGCGATCCAGCTGCCGCCGCCGAACGTCACCGGCACGCTGCACATGGGTCACGCGTTCAACCAGACGATCATGGACAGCCTCACGCGGTACCACCGGATGCGCGGCTTCAACACGGTTTGGGTGCCGGGCACAGACCACGCCGGCATCGCCACCCAGATCGTCGTGGAGCGCCAGCTGCAAGAGCAGGGCCAGTCGCGCCATGACCTGGGGCGCAAGAATTTTGTCGCCAAGGTCTGGGAGTGGAAGGAAAAATCCGGCGACACCATCACCACGCAGATGCGCCGCATGGGCGACAGCGTGGACTGGTCGCGCGAATACTTCACGATGGACGACAAGCTGTCGAAGATCGTGACCGAGACCTTCGTGCGGCTGTACGAGCAAGGCCTGATCTACCGCGGCAAGCGCCTGGTCAATTGGGACCCGGAGCTGAAGACCGCCGTCAGCGACCTGGAGGTGGAGAGCGAAGAGGAAGACGGCTTCCTCTGGCACATCGCGTATCCGCTGGTGGACGGCAGCGGCTCGCTCACGGTGGCCACGACCCGCCCCGAAACCATGCTGGGCGACACCGCGGTGATGGTGCACCCGGAGGACGAGCGCTACCGGCACCTAATCGGCAAGCGGGTGTTGCTGCCGCTGTGCGACCGCGAGATTCCCGTCATCGCCGACGCGTACGTCGATCGCGAGTTCGGTACCGGTGTGGTGAAGGTGACGCCGGCGCATGACGTCAACGACTATGCGGTCGGCCAGCGGCATCAGCTGCCGATCATCGGCGTGTTGACGCTGGACGCGAAGATCAACGAAAACGCGCCCGCCAAGTACCAGGGCCTGGACCGCTTCGTCGCCCGCAAGGCCGTGGTGGCAGACCTGGAGGCGCAAGGCCTGCTCGTGGAAACCAAAAAGCACAAGCTGATGGTGCCGCGCTGCGCCCGCACCGGCCAAGTGGTCGAGCCGATGTTGACCGACCAGTGGTTCGTCGCGATGAGCAAGGTCAGCGACAAGGACCCGACGGGCAAGTCGATCGCGCAGAAGGCCATCGACGCCGTCGAATCCGGCGCGGTCAGCTTTGTTCCCGAGAACTGGGTCAACACCTATAACCAGTGGATGAACAACATCCAGGACTGGTGCATCTCGCGCCAGCTGTGGTGGGGCCACCAGATTCCGGCCTGGTACGACGAGGACGGCAAGATCTACGTCGCCCGCGACGAGGCGCACGCGCAATCGCAGGCGCCCGGCAAGAGCTTGCGCAGGGACGAGGACGTGCTGGACACCTGGTACTCGTCGGCGCTGGTGCCGTTTTCCACCATGGGCTGGCCCGAGAAGACGAAGGACATGGACCTGTACCTGCCGTCCACCGTGCTGGTGACCGGTTACGACATCATCTTCTTCTGGGTCGCCCGCATGATCATGATGACGACCCACTTCACCGGCCAGGTGCCGTTTCGCCACGTTTACATCCACGGCCTGGTGCGCGACTCGCACGGCAAGAAGATGAGCAAGTCCGAAGGCAATGTGCTGGACCCGGTGGACCTGATCGACGGCATCGCGTTGCCGGAGCTGCTGGGTAAGCGCAGCACCGGGCTGCGCAAGCCCGAGACCGCGCCGACCGTGCGCAAGAACACGGAGAAGGAATTTCCGGAAGGGATTCCGGCTTTCGGCGCCGATGCGCTGCGCTTCACCTTCGCGTCACTGGCCTCGCTGGGCCGCAACATCAACTTCGATCCCAAGCGTTGCGAGGGTTACCGCAATTTCTGCAACAAGCTCTGGAATGCGACGCGCTTCGTCCTGATGAACTGCGAAGGCCATGACCTGGCTGAGCTCGACGCCTCGCTGACGCAGGCCGACCGCTGGATCATCTCCACGCTGCAGCGCGTGGAAGCGGAGGTGGCCAAGGGCTTTGCCGGGTACCGGCTGGACAACGTCGCCGGCGCCGTCTACCAGTTCGTCTGGGACGAGTTCTGCGACTGGTACCTGGAAATCGCCAAGGTGCAGATCCAGACGGGCGACGCAGCGCAGCAGCGCGGCACGCGCCGCACGCTGATCCGTGTCCTGGAAGCCATCCTGCGGCTGGCCCATCCCGTGATCCCGTTCATCACCGAAGCGCTGTGGCAGAAGGTGGCACCGGTCGCTGGCAAGAGCGGCGAATCGGTCAGCATCGCGCCCTACCCTGTGACCAATGCCGCGGCGATCGAGCCGGAAGCCGAGGCCTATGTCGCCAAGCTCAAGGCTCTGGTCGATGCATCCCGAACCCTGCGCGGCGAGATGAACGTCTCGCCCGCCACCCGGCTACCGCTGTACGTCGTCGGCGATGCCGCCTTCATGCGGCAGGCAGCCCCGGTGCTGCAGGCGCTGGCCAAGCTGAACGAGGTCAAGGTGTTCGATGACGAGGCCGCGTGGACTGCTGCCGCTCAGACGGCGCCAGTCGCCATCGTCGGTGACGCGCGCCTGTGCCTGTTCATGGAAATCGACGTCGCCGCCGAGAAGGCCCGCCTGGGCAAGGAAGCAGCGCGACTGGACGAACAGATCACCAGGGCCAACGCCAAGCTGTCGAACGAAGCCTTCGTATCCAAGGCGCCGCCGGCGGTGATCGAGCAGGAGCGCAAGCGGATCGCCGAGTTCAGCGCGACGCTCGGCAAGCTGCGGGACCAGCTGGCCCGGCTGGGCTGACGCTAGAGCCCTTCCAGGCTGGCCGGGCCGCTAAGCGGTCCCAGGCTGCTGACCGGGCCGTCCAGCTCCATCGGCGCGGACACCCCCGGTTCGTGCGCCTGCAGTGGGCCGGCCAGCGCCTCGTGCAACCGGTGGGCGACGTACCAGCTCGCGCGCACGCGCGCTTCAACGGTGTACGACCCGAGACGGGGAGTCAGCACCAGGTTGGACATTCCGTGCAGGGGCGAGCCCTTGGCGGCGAAGCTGGTGTGCGCGCCATCGAGCATCGCCGCCTCGATCCGTCCGTCAGTGAGCGCTCGCGCCAGCGCCGGCGCATCGAACAGCTTGGAGCGACTGATGCCCACCCAGACTTGTCCAGGCTTGCAAGGAGCCAGCATCTTGTCGTTGATGAACCCGAGGTAGCGCGAGGCGAACATCACCTGCACCGACACGCCGTCCGACTGCGCCAGCAGCTCTTGCAGGGAGACCGGCTGAATCTGCAGCTTGGACCAGATCGGCGCCGTGCTGTGCACCGCCGGGTCGTAGCCGATCAGCTTGACGCCCAGCGCATTGAGCATCGGCGCCAGCGCGTGGGCCGTGGGGGCGAGGCCGAAGATTCCGACCACGCTGCCATGGAGTTCGCGGCCCGGCGGGATTTCGGAGTGGTGATCGCCAGCCAGGGTGGCGCTGAAGCCGCGCCGGTACAGCAGCAACAGGCTGGCCAGCAGGTACTCGGCATTGGCCCGCACATTGGCGGTCGTGGCCTGGATGACGCGGACCTTGCGTTCGCGGCAGGCTTCCAGGTCGGTGTTGTCGCTGCCGGACTGCATGCGGGCCACGGCCTTGAGCACCGGCGCGAAATCCAGCAACTCCCTGGTCACTGGCAGCTTGCGTGGCAAGACGACGGCAGCGGCGTTGTAGAGGGCTTTGCGCACCCCGCTGGCATCGTTGGCGAGGTCGGTGCGGGTGACGACGTGGTGGCGCTCTTCCAGCCAGGCGAGGGCCTCGGGGACCAGCCTTTCAACAAGTAATATGTCCAACTAGTGCATCCTGTCTGACATACGGTTC
>JACMQP010000218.1 GCA_014376915.1 Ramlibacter sp. | reverse complement strand
GTGGCCATGCGGAAGCGCGTGACCTCGGTCATCTTGAGCTCGATATAAGCATCGATCATGGTGTCGGTGAAGACACCGCCCTTGGTCAGGAAGCCGCGGCCCTTGTCCAGATAGTCCAGCGCCTGGTCCAGGCTGTGGCACACGGTCGGGACTTTCGCGTCTTCTTCAGGCGGCAGGTGGTACAGGTCCTTGGTGGCGGCTTCGCCGGGATGGATCTTGTTTTCCACACCATCGAGGCCGGCCATCATCAGCGCCGCAAAGCCCATGTACGGGTTCATCAGCGGATCGGGGAAACGCGCCTCGATGCGTCGGCCCTTGGGGTTGGCCACATACGGAATGCGGATCGATGCCGAGCGGTTCTTGGCCGAATAGGCCAGCTTCACCGGCGCTTCGAAGCCGGGCACCAGGCGCTTGTAGCTGTTGGTGCCGGGATTCGTGATCGCATTCAGCGCACGGGCGTGCTTGATGATGCCGCCGATGTAGTACAGCGCGAAGTCCGACAGGCCGGCGTAGCCGTCGCCGGCGAACAGGTTCTTGCCGTCTTTCCAGATCGACTGGTGCACGTGCATGCCGGAGCCGTTATCGCCGACCAGCGGCTTGGGCATGAAGGTCGCCGTCTTGCCATAGGCATTGGCGACGTTGTGCACCACGTACTTGAGCAGCTGCGTCCAGTCGGCGCGCTGCACCAACGTGCTGAACTTGGTGCCGATCTCGTTCTGGCCGGCGCCGCCCACCTCGTGGTGGAAGACCTCGACCGGGATGCCCAGCGACTCCAGGATCAGCGACATCTCTGCGCGCATGTCCTGCATGCTGTCGACCGGCGGCACCGGGAAGTAGCCGCCCTTGACGGTTGGACGATGGCCCTTGTTGCCGCCTTCGAGCTTCTTGCCGCTGTTCCACGGCGCTTCGTACTCGTCGATCTTGTAGTACGTGCCCGACATGTCGGTGTTCCAGCGCACGTCGTCGAAGATGAAGAATTCGGGTTCCGGACCGAAATAGGCCGTGTCGCCCAGGCCCGACGACTTGAGGTAAGCCTCGGCGCGGTGCGCGATCGAACGCGGGTCGCGGTCGTAGGCCTTGCCGTCGCCCGGCTCGAGCACGTCGCACGTCAGAAGCAGCGTGGTTTCCTCGAAGAAGGGGTCGATGTTGGCGGTAATCGGATCGGGCATGAGCAGCATGTCCGATGCCTCGATGCCCTTCCAGCCGGCGATCGACGAGCCGTCGAAAGCGTGGCCAGCACTGAATTTGTCTTCGTCGAAGTGCGACACGGGCACGGTGACGTGTTGCTCCTTGCCGCGGGTGTCGGTGAAACGGAAGTCGACAAACTTGACTTCGTTCTCCTTCACCATCTTCATCACGTCGGCGACGGTCTTGGTTGCCATCAGGTTCTCCTGGTTGGATCGTTGTTGAATCAAATGTGATCGGGGGATTCGAATGCAGTTTTTGTGCCAAAGCTGGTGCATGGCCGCAGCCGGCAAAGCAGGCGATTGTCGTCTAAGTTGCAAGCGTTTCCCATGGCAGCGCAGCCTGGGACGATGAGCAGAGCACCTGGTTGGTGCGATCAAGACGTCGCACACATTCGGTGCAACAACACTAACGCACCAATTCGGGGCCTAATTTGGCGCCCAGCTGGCGCAGGCCCTGAAGCAAATGTTCGTAGGCCGGGCCCACCCGGACCGGGTCGCCCTTGACCCCGAGGTCGATGTGGCGGCCGTATTGCGGATGGTCGACGCTTGGCAGGCTGAACACCTTGACGCCGGCGTGGTCCCGCTCCAGTTCCTCCATCAAAGGCGTCAGCGTGGCTTCCATCGAGCCGAACACGATGACCGACTTTTCGACATAAGCCGACTGCCGGAACAGGTGCGGGTACTGCTGGTCGAGCACCCACTCCATCATCGGCCACGCCATGACCGGGAACCCGGGGACGAAATGCACATGGCCGACGCTGAAACCTGGGATCTTGTTGTACGGGTTGGGGATGATCCGCGCGCCTTTGGGAAACACGCCCATGTTCAGACGGTGGATGTTGTCGGGGCGGTCCGGCTCATAGGTCGTGCCCTGCTCTTTCGCCGTGTCCTGCATCCGCTCGCGGATCAGCGCCTCGGCCTGCGGGTGCAACTCGATCTCCACGCCCAGGGCCCGGCCCGCGCACTGGCGGGTGTGGTCGTCCGGCGTGGCGCCGATGCCGCCGCAGGAAAACACCACGTCGCCCGAGGCGAACGCGCGCGCAAGAGTGGCGGTGATGCGATCGGGCGAGTCGCCCACGTAGTCGGCCCATTCCAGCTGCAGCCCGCGGGCGGAGAGCAGTTCGATGAGCTTGGGCATGTGCTTGTCGGCACGCTTGCCGGACAGGATTTCGTCGCCGACGATGACCAGGCCGAAGGCGGACGATTCAGGAAGTGGGGGGCTGGACATCCTCTAATGCTACCGGGACCGGCGCCGCGTTGCCGGCAACCGCCTCTTCCTGGCGCAGCTTTTCGAGCGCGGCCAGGCAGTAGTGCGCAAACCAGACCGAGGAGAAGGCGAACACCAGCGTGTAGATCCAGATCGCAACCGGCACCAGCAACACGAAGGCCGCGGCGAACAGCGCGCCCGAAGCCCACACGATGCTGGGCGCGGCCCCGAGGTAGCCGGTGGCCACGCCCATGCCGAGCAGCCAGAGACGGTGCCGCCGGAAGATCTCGCGCCGTTCGGCCCGGCTGGCGTGCTCGGCGAGGGCGTCGAACGTCATCACGCGGTACGTGAGCCAGCCCCAGATCAGCGGCGGCAGGATCAGGATCAGCGGCGGGACCAGCCACAGCGGGACCGACACTACAAGCGCGACCAGGGCGACCAGCGCCGAGCCGAGCGACCACAGCGCACTGACCAGAAGCGAGCCGCCCCTGCGGCGTTCCAGCAGCGGGAAGCGCCGCTCGGCCACCAGGGCCACCAGCGCCGGCGCCATGAGCACCGCGACGACCAGCAGCGACAGCACCACCACCACCGGCGTGACGCTGAAGATGACGATCAGCGGCGCCACCACGGTCTTGAGGTTGCCGGCGCCCATGCCCTGCAGCCAGCTCCAGACGCTCTTGAGCAGGTCCCATGACTCCAGCCTCAGGAACACCCAGTCCACCGCCGCATCCCAGTAGAAGTAGCCCAGACCCAGCGACAGGCTCCCCATGATCAGCAGCGGCAGGAACGAGAGCGCGATGACACGGGGATGCAGGCAGTACGCGACCGCGCGCCAGAAGGAGTCAAGGAACAGGGTCATGGGGCGCAGCTTACCCGGCCGCGGCGCGGCGCGGCGTCCCGTAACATTCCCCAATGGAAACAATCCAGATCAACGGCGTTGCGCTGGAACTCCAGCGGCTGGCCGGCGCCCCCGGCCGAGAGCGCGCGCCGATTATTTTTCTGCACGAAGGATTGGGGTCGGTCGCCATGTGGCGCGACTGGCCAGCGCAAGTCTGCGCCGCCACCGGCCGGGCCGGCGTGGTGTATTCGCGGCGCGGCTACGGCAACTCCGATCCGGTGGCGGACGTGCGTCGAACTGGCCGCCTGGCCCAGGATTACATGCACGGCGAAGCCTGGGAGGTGTTGCCGCAACTGCTGGCGCAGTTGCAGATCGAGCACCCGGTGTTGCTGGGCCATTCCGACGGTGGCAGCATCGCCCTGCTGCACGCCAGCCGGCATCCGGTGACGGCCTGCATCGTGATGGCGCCGCATGTGATGGTCGAAGAGGTTTCGCTGCGCTCGATCGAAGCCGCGCGCGACGCCTTTGACGCTTCGCTGCGGGAGCGGCTGCAGCGCTACCACTCCGACGTCGACGTCGCCTTCTGGCAATGGAACGACGTCTGGCTCAGCCCCGCGTTCCGCGGGTTCGACATCCGCGACGACTGCCGGCAGATCAGCGCCCCGCTGCTGGCGATCCAGGGCCAGGACGACGTCTACGGCACCCTGCGCCAGATCGAGGAGATCGCGCCGACCCTTGGCAGCTTCCGCATGGAGACGCCCGCGGCGTGCGGCCACTCGCCGCAACGAGACCAGCCGCAACTCACCTGCCGGCTGGTACGGGAGTTCCTCGAGACCTTGCCCTGACGGATCAGTCCCGGAGCGCGGCCAGTTCGCTCTCGCCGAGCCAGCGCCACTGCCCAGGCGCGAGGTCAGGCGGCAACCCCAGCGTGCCGATCCGGGACCGGTGCAGCCCCTCGACACGGTTGCTGACGGCCGCCAGCATGCGCTTGACCTGGTGGTACTTGCCTTCGATCAGCGTCAGGCGCAAATGATGCTCGTCCACGATCTCGCACGCAGCGGCGAGCACCGGCCGTGGGTCGTCATCCAGCACCACTCCGGCCAGCAGGCGGCTGACCTGGGAATGGTCCAGCGGGTGCTTGGTCGTCACCTCGTAGACCTTGGGGACGTGGTGGCGCGGCGAATTCATGCGGTGGATGAACTGGCCGTCATCGGTGAGCAGCAGCAGGCCGGTCGTGTCCTGGTCGAGACGGCCCACCGCCTGCACGCCCTGCACTGCGCTCTTCTGCGGGCGCTGCCGCAGCGGCGCCGGCAACAGCGTGTAGACGCTGGGATAAGTCGATGGCTTTTGCGAGCACTCCGTTCCCGCCGGCTTGTTCAGCAGCAAGTAAGCCTTGTCATGAAACTCCCACTCGCGGCCCTGGACCTGAAAGCGCAGGCCGGCGGTTTCGAAGTCGGCGGCCACACCGTCTTGCACCTTGCCGTCGATCGCCACCATGCGCTGCTGGATGAGGCCGGCGCACACGCGGCGCGTGCCGAACCCCTGGGAATAAAGAATGTCCTGCAACTGCATCGTCTGAGTATCGCAAACCGCTCACGACTGGCAGCGCGACATGCGCCGCGAACCGATGAACTCGCTGAGCTAGCGGGCCGGCGCTGCCGCAGTCAGTTGCTGCTCGAGTGGCAAGCGCTGCTGCCCGACGCGATGCAGGTCCTCGTAAAGCCGCTGCCGCACCCAGATGTCCGGCTCTGCGCTGATGCGCGCGCGGATCTCGTCGCGCTGGATCTGCAGATCGGTCAACCGGTTGGTCAGCGCCCCGATCTGCTCAGCCGACAGAGCGAAGCGCGTGCGCTGCTGGAGCGCTGTCGGATCCCAGTCCCAGGCGTCGCGCACC
>JACMQP010000217.1 GCA_014376915.1 Ramlibacter sp. | reverse complement strand
GGCCGTGCTGCGACCGCCCTCTGGCACCAGCCAGCGAAACTGCAGGCCGGGATCGACCTGGCGCAGCGCCGCCTCGACCCACGGCGCGCCGCAGATCACGGCGCTCTCGCGCGCCAGCACGCGGGCCCGGGCACGCCGTCCTTGCGGCACCAGTGCGGCCGTCAGGTCGCCGTCGCCGACATCCTCGGCCAGCGCGCGCGCCACGTCGGCGCGTGCCAGTTCGGCCAGAGCCGGAGCAGAAAAGTCGAAAGCAGAATGCATCGGGCAAGCATAGCGGCAACGCCCGCTGCGCGTGGCCGCCAGGGACGTGCGGAAAACGGGTTAGCCTTGGCCATGCTGTTTCATGCCACCACCGCCAGCCGCAAGCTCGTCGTCGTCATCCTGCTGGTGCTCGCCCTGGTCGGCGGCGCCATCCGCCACTGGGCGCCCAATCCCTCGACCCTGCGCGACCTCGGCTCGCTGATGCTGGTGCTGTGGGTGCCGGTGATCGGCAACGTGATCGCCTTTTTCGTGCACAAGATCAAGCTGCGGCGCACGCCGTTCGACCGGCCATTCGCGCCGGAACTCCTTGTCGAACTGGCGCCGCTCGCGCCGCCCCCGCGGCTGGCGCAACCGCTGGCCGGCAACCAGTGCGCCCTGGTGGTCGGCACCGAAGGCTTCACAGTACGGCTGTCGCGGCCGCTGGCCGGCTGGCTGGAGAGCGGCGCGCCGCTGCAGGCCCAGGCGCAATTCCTGAAGCCGCAGATGGCGGCGGCGCTGTTCGGGCCGGACACGCCGTTCCGGATCGTGGCCCAGCAGCAGCTGGTCGGCGAGGGCCGGGTGCTGTCGGTGCTGACAGGCGGCAGTCCGGGCTGACTCGCAATTACGGCCTGCGCCGACGCCATTGCGCGCCACCGCGCAGACAATCAGCGGCATGGAAACCTCGTACCAGAATCCTGGTCCTTCGATGACCGATGTCGCGGCGCTGCGCGGAACCGCCGTGCTCGAATTCGGTACGCCATGGTGCGGCTTCTGCGGCGCTGCGCAGGCGCCGATCAGCGAAGCGCTGGCCGGCCATCCTGAAGTGCAGCACCTGAAAGTGGAAGACGGCAGCGGACGGCCGCTGGGCCGGTGGTTTCGCGTCAAGCTGTGGCCGACCCTGATCTTCCTGCGCGACGGCCAGGAAGTGACGCGGCTGGTGCGCCCGCAAACGGCCGGCCAGGTCCGCAACGCCCTGGCCCAGGCGAGCGCGCCGGCCTGAATCTCAGCGCTCGGTGGTGGCGTCGCGCCCCATCAGGGCAGCGACGGCTTCACGCGGCTGGAGGCGGCCATCGAGCAGGTCGACGACCGCCTGCGAGATCGGCATGCCCACGCCGAGGTGGGCGGCACGCTGCACCACCGTCCGGGCGCAGTACACACCCTCGGCAACGTGGCCGAGCGAAGCCACCGCCTGCTCCGGAGTCCGGCCGGAAGCCAGCAGCAGGCCGACCTGGCGATTGCGGCTCAGATCGCCCGTGGCTGTGAGCACCAGGTCGCCCAGCCCCGACAGGCCCATGAAGGTGTCGGCGCGTGCGCCCAGCGCCACGCCCAGCCGGGTCATCTCGGCCAGCCCACGGGTGATCAGTGCCGCCCGGGCGTTCAGCCCGAGGCCGAGACCGTCGCACAGGCCGGTGGCGATCGCCAGCACGTTCTTCACCGCGCCGCCCACCTCGACGCCGGGCAGGTCGTCGTTGGCATAGACGCGCACGCTGGGGGAATGGAAGGCCTCGACCAGCGCGTCGCGCACCGACGCATCTGGGCTGGCCGCGACCAGCGCGGTCGGCTGGCCGCGCGCGACTTCCTGCGCAAAGCTGGGCCCGCTGAGCGCGCCCGAGCGCAAGCCCGGCGCTACCTCGGC
Source organism: Ramlibacter sp. (assembly GCA_014376915.1). Next base: position 785 of record JACMQP010000217.1, on the reverse strand, counting down.
CCGCACCTCGTGCCCGAGCAGGCCGAACGGACCGGAGACCGGCGCCTCGAAGCCCTTGCACAGCCACGCGACGGGCGACCGGCAGTCGCGCAGCGCCAGCAGCAGGCGGCGCAGGCCCGCCATCGGCGTGGCGATCACCAGCAGGTCCACGCCAGCGCAGAGCGCCAGCAGGTCGGCTGGCGCGGCTGCAACCACGTCGAGTGCCGGCGGCAGCGCGATGCCAGGGAGGTAGCGGACGTTTTCGCGGGCGGCCCGCAGCGCCTCGGCCTGGGCCGGATCGCGCGCCCACAGGCTGACGTGATGCCGCGGCGCGGCGCTGACGGCCAGCGCAGTGCCCCAGGCGCCGGCGCCGAGCAGCAGGATCTTCATGGCGGCCCGGACACCGCGGCCGTTCAGGCCTGGGTGATGATCTGCGGCGCTTCGGGCTGCTGCGCGGCCAGTTCAGCCTGCTGCTGCTCGTACATCGCCTGGAAGTTGATCTCGGCCAGGTGCACGGGCGGGAAGCCGGCACGGGTCACCAGGTCGGCGACGTTGCCGCGCAGGTACGGATAGACGATCTGCGGGCAGGCGATGCCCATGATGGCGTTCATCTGGTCCTGCGGCAGGTTGCGGATCTCGAAGATGCCGGCCTGCTTGGCTTCGACCAGGAACACGGTCTTGTCCTTGAGCTTGGTGGTGACGGTCGCCGTCACGCAGACTTCATAGATGCCGTCGGCGGCCTGGCCGGCTTCGACGCCCAGCTGGATGTCGACTGTGGGCTGCTCCTGCTCCAGCAGGATGGCGGG
>JACMQP010000216.1 GCA_014376915.1 Ramlibacter sp. | reverse complement strand
TGACGCGTTCCCAGTCGGTGCGCAGACCGGCCTCGTGGGCATCGAAGGTGGTGCCGCGATGGTTGCCGAAGGCCTCGTAACCGGTGCGATAGGCCGGTGCGTAGTCGTCATAGGTGTAGCCCTCGACGTAATCGGGCGAACGGTTGTAGTTCTCGCGCCAGAAATCGTCTTCCGCCTTCGGGTTGAAGGTCTGGGCCACGCCCTTGCCTGCCGCCGAACCGGCGACGGCACCGACGACCGCGCCGACAGCGGCGCCGACCGGCCCGCCCATCGCACCGAAGGCAGCACCTGCGATCGCGCCACTGCCCGCGCCCACGCCGGAGCCCAGGTTGTGCTCTGACAGCTTGTCATCGCCCTTGGGGTTCACCACTTCGGCGGCGCCGCGGCCGGCCGAGCCGCCTGCGGCCGCACCGATCGCGGCGCCAATGACGGTGCCTACGGGTCCGGCGACGGAGCCCACGGCAGCCCCGGCAAGCGCCCCGCCAGTGGCACCAGTGCCCGTGCCCAGCTTGTGTTCATGGGGAGCGCCGCCCGTGGTCGGGTTGGCATGCTCGGCCACCTGCTTGCCGGCGAGGCCACCGGCCACTGCGCCGATCACGGCGCCCACCAAGGTGCCGACGGGGCCGACAACGGAACCAGCCGCGGCGCCTGCCACGGCGCCTCCGCCCGCTCCCACACCTGTGCCCACAGGATGAGCGCCACGCTCGCCGGTGATCGGGTCGTTGTTCTCGGGATTCTTCAAGCTCATGACAAGTCCTTTTGATGTTCGCGATTTTCGCCGCCGGGACCGCATCGGACCCGACCGCAAGCTCATGCTCAGGTGTCGCGGATCACCGTCGTGTCAGCCGATGCGCCGCTGCAATGTGAGGGCTTCCGCCATCTCGCAGCGACGCTCACAGCGGTATCTTGCTTGGCGCGGTGCCGCGGAACTGGTTGCCCGCGCGCGCTTCCCGCTGCTCGCGCAGGAACGGCATCATGCTGCCGCAACCGTAGCCCCAGCCCGCGTTCGGACTGTTCGCCGCCATGCCCCTGATCAGACGGGCGGCAGCGCATTCGGCCATGTGCATGGCGCCGGTTGCGGTCGAGACCGTCCGGTTGCAACGTCCTTCCAGCACGGAATCGGCGGTCCAGTAGTTGTCCGGATGCCCGCGCACCACCTTGTAGTAGCCGAGGTAACCGCCGCCGAAGGCGCTGACGTGGCAGCCAACCGATGCGACGTGGTAGCCCTTGAAAGGACCAGTGACCCGCTCGTGGGCGCCTTCGGTGAATTCACAGGTCTCGGGCGGTGTGGAACGTGGCATTCACCAAACTAGGGCCGCCGCCGCGACTTGCGCGTAGTCGAATCGCCCTGTTGGTGGTCATCAACGCGGCCTGTCCTGGCTTGCCTCCCGAGCCGCCACTGGTTTCTTGTACAGTGGGTGGATGCAGTACGTCGTCGCCGTCCGGACCCTTTGCGAGTTCGGGGCCAAGCAAGGGGACCTGGACCTGCGGTTCACCCCCGCGCCCACCGCCCAGGAAGGAATCGCCGGCCACCAGCTGGTGACCGGCCGGCGCGCTGCCGGTTACGAACGGGAAGTGTCGCTGAGCGGCGACTTCGAGCATCTCACCGTGCGTGGCCGCGCCGACGGGTACGACAGCGCATCGAGCTGCCTCGAAGAGATCAAGACCCACCGCGGCGACCTCGGCCGGCAGCCGGCCAACCACCGGCACCTGCACTGGGCGCAGGCCAGGGTCTATGGCTGGCTGCTATGCGAATCGCGGCAGCTGGAAGAACTGACGCTCAAGCTGGTCTACTTCGACATCGGCTCCCAGGACGAGACAGTCTTCACCGAGGTGCATTCCGCATCTGCACTGCGGCAGTTTTTCGAGACCTTGTGCCGGCGCTTCCTGGCCTGGGCGGCGCTGGAGCTGGCGCACCGCGCGGCGCGCGACGCAGCGCTGGCGACGCTGGCCTTTCCGCACGAGTCTTTCCGCACCGGCCAGCGCGAGCTGTCGGAGGCCGTCTACAAGACCGGCGTCAACGGCCGCTGCCTGCTGGCCCAGGCGCCCACCGGCATCGGCAAGACGGTCGGCACCGTGTTCCCGCTGCTCAAGGCCTGCCCGGCACAACAGATCGACAAGCTGTTCTACCTGGCGGCCAAGACGCCGGGCCGGCGGCTGGCGCTGGACGCGCTGGCGCTGCTCGGACGCAGCGCGCCGGCGATGAAGCTGCGGGTGCTGGAGCTGACCGCCCGCGACAAGGCCTGCGAACATCCGGACAAGGCCTGCCATGGCGACTCGTGCCCGCTGGCCCGGGGCTTCTACGACCGGCTGGCCGCGGCGCGCGCCGACAGCCTCGGACGCCCCGTGATGGACCGCGAGGCGCTGCGCGAGGTGGCGCTGCGGCACGGCGTCTGCCCCTATTACCTGGGCCAGGAACTGGCGCGCTGGAGCGACGTGGTGGTGGGCGACTACAACTACTACTTCGACGGCAGCGCCATGCTCTACGCCATGACGCTGACTCACGAGTGGAAGGTCGGTGTGCTGGTGGACGAGGCGCACAACATGGTGGAGCGGGCGCGGCGCATGTACACGGCGGAACTGCGGCAGGACGACTTCCGCGCCGTCCGGCGCCAGGCGCCGGCCGCCCTCAAGCGGCCCTTCGACAAGCTGCACCGGGCCTGGAACGCCGTCCATTCCGTCCAGCTGAAAGCGTACGAAACGCGCGAAGCCCTGCCCGATGCTTTCGTCTCGGCGCTGCAGCAGCTAGCCGCGGCGGTGGCCGACCATCTGGCGGAAGCGCCGGCCCAGCCCGACGCAACGCTGCAGCAGTTCTATTTCGACGCGCTCCAGTTCACGCGGCTGGCCGAGGCCTTCGGCAGCCATTCGCTGTTCGACGTCACGTTGCAGCCGGCCGGTGACGGCAAGCAGGACGACGCGACGCTGTGCATCCGCAACGTGGTGCCGGCGCCGTTCCTCAAACCGCGCTTCGCCGCCGCGCACTCGGCCGCGCTGTTCTCGGCCACCCTCAGCCCCCGCGACTATTACCAGGACATGCTGGGGCTGCCGGAGAATGCCGCGTGGATCGACGTCGCCTCGCCGTTCGAGGCGCGGCAGCTTGCCGTCCAGGTGGTCAAGAGCATCTCGACCCGCTATCCGCATCGCCAGCAGTCGGCCGCGCCGATCGCGCAGCTGATTGCGCAGCAATACGGAAACGCGCCCGGCAACTACCTGGCTTTCTTCAGCAGCTTCGATTACCTGCAGCTGGTGGCGACGCTGTTCCGCGAACGGCATCCGGACATCCCGGTGTGGGAGCAATCGCGCCGGATGGACGAACAACAGCGCAGCGCCTTCCTGGAGCGCTTTGCGCCAGGGGGCCGCGGCGTCGGCTTCGCGGTGCTGGGCGGCAGCTTCGCCGAGGGCATCGACCTGCGCGGCGACCGGCTGGTCGGTGCCTTCATCGCCACCCTCGGCCTGCCGCAGATCAACGAGGTCAACGAGCAGATGAAGGCGCGCATGGGTGCGGCCTTCGGCGCGGGCTACGACTACACCTACCTGTATCCCGGGATCCAGAAAGTGGTGCAGGCGGCGGGCCGCGTCATCCGCACCCGCGAGGACCGCGGCGTGGTCTACCTGATCGACGACCGCTTCGCCCGGCCGGCCGTGCGCCAGCTGCTGCCGGCGTGGTGGAGCGTGACCGCCTGAGGCCCTACAGCGGCAGGGGAATGTCCACTTTGCCGTCGTCGTCCCCGGGGTCGGAAGAAGGCCCGCGCGAGTCGGGCACTTCGTTCCTGCGTTTCTGCCGGCGGCGCGTGGCGGCCATCAAGTGGCGCAACACGCTGTCGGCGCCTTCGCCCGAACGATAGCCGGCGCGGGTCTCGTCGCCGTCTGGATTGGGGGACTTGGTCATGCGTTTTCCTCCCTGGTCCTGCTTGTCAGCTGAGCGTAGCGGAGTTTGGTCCGGCGCCCAAGCGCGACCGC
>JACMQP010000215.1 GCA_014376915.1 Ramlibacter sp. | reverse complement strand
GGTCAGGCTGGACCAGGTTCCCGACAGCACGCTGCTGTGCCGCTGCGAAGACATCAGCTTCGGCAGCGTGCGCGAACAGATCGCCGCCGGCCACGACACGCTGGCTGCGATCAAGCGCAACACGCGGCTGGGAATGGGCCGTTGCCAGGGCCGCTACTGCGCGGTAACGGCCGCTCGTCTCGTCAACGAAACGACCGGCCGCGAAAACCACGCCGACCAGTACTTCGCCCCCCGCCCGCCCGCCAGGCCGGTTCCGGCCGCGGCCCTGGGCTTCGAGAAGCCGGAGTGGGGCGGCCACCGTCGGGCAATCACGCCCAATCTCGCGCGGCCGATCGAGACTGCACCTTTGACACAGCAGAAAACGGACGTGCTGATCATCGGCGGCGGCGTCCTCGGCGCCAACCTCGCGTATTTCCTCGCGCGTGAGGGGGAGGACGTCCTGGTCGTGGACCGCGACGACATCAACCTGCAGGCCTCCGGGGCGAACGCCGGCAGCCTTCACGTGCAACTGCTGTCGTTCGACTTCGGCGCCAAGGCCCAGGAAGGCGGTGGACCGGCCGCAGCGACGCTGCCGCTCGGCCCGCTCTCGGTCCAGCTCTGGCAGCAGATCCAGGACGATTGTGCCGAAGACCTGGAAGTCAAGATCACCGGTGGCCTGATGGTGGCTGAAAGCGAGGCCGGCATGCGCTTTCTCGCGGCGAAGACGGCCCTGGAGCGCAGCCACGGCATCGAGGCCCAGGTGGTTGACGGCGCCGACCTGCGCCGGCTGTCGCCGGCGCTTTCACCCGGCCTGCTCGGTGCGTCCTGGTGCCCGCTGGAAGGCAAGATCAATCCGCTGCGTGCCACCTACGCCGTTGCCGCCATGGCGCGGGACCATGGCGCGCGCTTCCTGCGCAGCTGCAATGTCGAACGCATCGAGCGCCACCCGGGCAGCGGCGCGGGCTTTAGCGTCCACACCTCGCGCGGGACCATCCGGGCCGGACGCATCGTCAACGCCAGTGGCGCCTGGTCCAGCACGGTGGGCGACATGCTCGGCGTGAAGATCCCGGTCACGGGCGCGCCGCTGCAGATGATCGTGACCGAAACGGCGCCGCCGCTGGTCAGCCACCTGATCGCGCACGCCGACCGGCACCTGAGCATGAAGCAGGCGGCCACCGGAGGTCTCATCATCGGCGGCGGCTGGACCGCGAGCTTCGACCAGGCGATGCGCTTCAACCGCGCGGACCGCGCCAGCATCGAAGGCAATCTCTGGGTCGCAGGAAAAGTGCTGCCTGCGCTTGCCGGCCTGCACGTCGTGCGTTGCTGGGCCGGCATGAACGTCAACATCGACGGCGCGCCCATCCTGGGCGAAGTGCCGGGCGTTCCCGGCTTCTACAACGCCGTCACGTCCAACGGCTACACGCTCGCTCCGATCGTCGCCAGCCTGGTCACCGACTTGCTGGTGCGCGGCCGGACCGATCTCGACATTGCACCGTATCGCATCGAGCGATTCGGCTGAACCATTTCCTCCACCATGAATTGCCAGGACAAGAACTCCGCCAAAGCTGCCATGCGCGGCTTCATCGCCTGGCATTTCGACGAGCAGGTCGCCAGGCTGGCCCGGCTGGTCCAGTGCCCATCCGCCAATCTGCCCGGCGAGGTGATGGGCAAGGCGGTGACCCGATCGGCGTTCAGCTCGATACGGATGCGCGCCTGTACAGCGAGGCTGGCATCGCCACGGTGATGTACGGCGCCGGACCAGCCACATTGCCCGAAGCCAATGGCCACCGCGCGACCGAGCGCGTGCCGGTGGCCGAACTGCAGCAGGCGACACGGGTTGTCGCGAACGTGCTGCTCGAGGTGCTTGCGCGCTGAGCACGCGGGCGCCTGTGCACTGATCCATTCCAGAGGAACCAGACGTGATCGAAATCCAGAACGCGAGCAAGTGGTATGGCCACTTCCAGGTGTTGAACGACTGCTCCACGCAGGTGGCCAGGGGTGAAGTCGTCGTCGTGTGCGGCCCCTCGGGCTCAGGCAAGTCGACGCTCATCAAGTGCATCAACGGCCTGGAGGCCATCCAGAAAGGCGATATCGTGGTCGATGGGCTGTCGGTCACCGACCCCAAGGTCGACCTGAACCGGCTGCGGTCGCGGGTCGGCATGGTGTTCCAGCACTTCGAGCTGTTTCCCCACCTGTCAGTCACCGAGAATCTGACACTGCCGCAGGTCAAGGTCTTGAAGCGCAGCGACGACGAGGCCAGCAGCAAGGCGCTGGCCCTGTTGCACCGGGTCGGCCTCGGTGGGCACGCCGACAAGTTCCCGGCGCAGCTTTCCGGAGGCCAGCAGCAACGTGTCGCGATCGCCCGCTCGCTGTCCATGGACCCGGTCATCATGCTGTTCGACG
>JACMQP010000214.1 GCA_014376915.1 Ramlibacter sp. | reverse complement strand
TGGTGGTTGGCGTGAACCTGAGCCGCGAAGTGGCCAGCCGCGAAGGGCAGCTGGCCCAGGTCCGGCAGCAGGGACTGCAGCTTGTCGCGCAGAACGCGCAGCTGGCGCAGCGGATGCAGGCCATGCCGCAGATCCAGTACGTGGCGGTGCTGGCCAACGACCAGTCGTCGCCCTCGGTGCTGGTGACCTTCGACCCCAAACGGAACATGATGACGTTCAAGCGCGTCGGCGGTTTCCAGGAAGGCCCGGAGAAGTCGCTCCAGCTCTGGGCGCTGATGCCGTCCGGCGGGCCAAAGTCGCTCGGCGTGCTGGGCACGCAGCCAATGACGCAGATGGCCGCGGCGGAAGGCGAGGTCAAGCAGATGCCGATGCTGGCAGTGAGCCTGGAGCCCAAGGGTGGAGTGCCCGGGGACAAGGGACCGACCGGCCCCGTGTTGTTCAAGGGTGCGCTGCTGCAGACCACGATCTGAGCGGGCACAAAAAAGCCGTCGGTGGACGGCTTTTTTTTGGGGGACGCGGCCTGCGCTCAGCGCCAGTGGCCGCGGTGGTGATGGCCGCCCCAGCCGCCGCCCACGAAGCCGAAGCCCAGCGAGATGCCGACCGGCGGGTAGTACCCGGGGTAGTACCCCGGATAGTAGCCAGGGTAGGCCGGATAGGCTGGATAGGCCGGCGCGGAGTATGCGGGATACACCATCGTGGTGGATGCCACCACCGCCGGCACGCTCACGGTTCCGGGCGGGGCGCTCACCCCCCCGCCGCCAGCGACCGGATACGCACTGGACGGCGCGGAGGCACCGACCGGCCCGACCTGCAGCCGCATGCTCGGGCCCGGGTCGTTGGGCATCTGCACCGTGTACTGGCGACCGCCGTATTCGTATGCCACGTCATAGCCGACCGTGCGGTTTTCGTAGAAGGTCTGGGTGTTGCACGCCTGCACGTTCTGCACGGTGGTCGCGCCGCCGCTCTCGATGCTGTCGCCGACTGCTGCTCCGCCGAACAGGCCGATGCCGGTCGCGACCGCGCGGCCGCTGCCATGGCCGATGGTGTTGCCCAACGCGGCGCCAGCGATGGCGCCGATCACGGCCCCGGCGCCGCTCCGGGGCTGCTGCACGGCAACCGGCTGGTTGCTGCACACGGTGCGCGGCACCTGCACCTGTTGCACGATCGGGGTGCTGGAGATGACGCGACCGGTGATGTCCTGCGCCTGCGCGCCGAACCCGAGTCCGGCGAGGACCGCCGCAGCGGTGATGGAGATGGTGTTTTTCATGTTGAGCCTCGCTTCATTGCCCGAATGCCCAAAGTCTAGGCAATTGGGCGGTACCTGTCGTTACGGCTGGGTAAAGCAGGCGTAAAAGTTGGATGTCAGCGGGATGCCAATGGTTCCCAGCCGGCGGGATCGAACCCGACGGTGATCCGCTGGCCCCATTCCACGACCGGCCGCTTGACCACGCTCGGCTGCCGCTGCAGCAATGCCCTGGCTGTGGCCGCGTCGACGATTCCGTCGCGGCTCGCGTCGTCGAGTTTTCGCCAGGTCGTGCCCTTGCGGTTGACCAGCGCCTCCCAGCCGATGGCAGCGATCCAGCGGTCGACATGGTCCAGCGGCAGGCCGTCTTTCTTGAAGTCATGGAACCGGTAATCGACGCCCTGCCGGTCCAGCCAGGCGCAGGCCTTCTTCACGGTGTCGCAGTTCGCGATGCCGTAGACGGTGATGGGCTCTTTCATCGCCGAATCATCCCATCGCGAGCGCTCGGCGACAATTTCGCCATGCAAACCCTTCAAGACTGGCTGGCGCACTGCGATCGCCTGCACCCGCGCACCATCGAACTGGGGCTGGAACGCTCGCGCACTGTGGCGGATCGCATGGGCCTGCGATTTTCATGTCCGGTGATCACGGTGGCCGGCACCAACGGCAAGGGCTCGACCTGCGCCATGCTGGAAGCCATCGCGCTGCAGGCCGGCTGGCGCACCGGTGTCTATACCTCGCCGCACCTGGTGGATTTCGAGGAGCGCTGCCGCATCCGCGGCGAGATCGTGAAAGCGGCCGAACTGCTGCCGCACTTCGAGCGGGTCGAGGCTGCGCGCCAGGACATCACGCTGACCTACTTCGAGTTCACAACGCTGGCGATCATGAGCCTGCTGGCGGCATCGAACCTGGACATGGCGATTCTGGAAGTGGGGCTGGGCGGCCGGCTCGACACCACCAACATCATCGATCCCGACTGCGCCGTCATCACCAGCATCGACCTCGATCACATGGAGTTGCTCGGGCCGGACCGCGAAAGCATCGGCCGAGAGAAGGCCGGCATCCTGCGCGCCGGCCGTCCCGCGATCGTCAGCGATCCGGTGCCGCCGCAAAGCATCATCGACCGCGCGACCGAGATCGGCGCCGACCTCTGGCTGCTGGGGCGCGACTTCAATTTCTCCGGCGACAAGCTGCAATGGAGCTGGGCCGGGCGCGGCCGTCGCTACGCCGGCCTGGCCTATCCGGCGCTGCGCGGCGCCAACCAGTTGATCAACGCGTCAGGCGCTCTGGCCGCGCTCGAGTCGCTGCGCGACCGGATCCCTGTGACCGCGCAGGCCGTGCGCAACGGCCTGTCGATGGTGGAGTTACCGGGCCGCTTCCAGGTGGTGCCGGGCCAGCCGGCGCTGGTGCTGGACGTGGCGCACAACCCGCATTCGGTGGCGGCGCTGGCGGCCAACCTCGATGCGATGGGATTCTTTCCGACCACCCATGCGGTGTTCGGCGTGATGGCCGACAAGGACCTGGCGCCGATGCTGCGCAAGATGGGGCCGCTGGTGGACCGCTGGTACTTCACCGACCTGGACACGGCGCGGGCGGCGAAGGCGGCCGATCTGCAGGCCCGCTGGCAGGCGCACGAGACGCGCAAGGACGTGGCCGCCAGCACCCACGCCAACCCCATGGCAGCCCTGCGCGCGGCGGAGGCCGCAGCAGACCCCGCTGATAGAATCGTCATCTTTGGATCGTTCTACACCGTCGGTGGCGTTCTGAAGGACGGGATCCCCCGGCTTCAGGCCAGACGACCGGGCTCCTGAAGGCCCCAGCCAGGCACCATTCATGGCCTTTTTCAAGTTCCGAAAAGCTGGCGACGACTCCGCCTCCAGTCCCCGCCAGAGCGAAAGCATCGAGGCGATGCGCAGGCGTGCGAGGCACCGGCTGATCGGCGCTGCCGTGCTGGTGCTGGCCGGCGTGATCGGGTTCCCCCTGCTGTTCGACACCCAGCCGCGTCCGGTGGCCGTGGACATCCCGATCGAGATTCCGGACCGCAACAAGGTCAGGCCGCTGACGCTGCCGCGGCCCGAGGCGCAGGGCCCGGTGACGGTGGCATCGGCCTCGCCGCCCGCGGTGGTGGCCGCAGTGCCTGTTGAACCGCCATCGGCTCCGGAACCGAAGGCCCAAGACAAGCCCGCCGCAGCGCCTACGCCGGAGCCGGTGCCTGCGATCGCCAAGGTTCAGCCCAAGCCGGAGCCGAAACCGGAGCCCAGGCCGGCGGCGAAGGCCGTATCGCCTGACGAGGGCGCAAAAGCGCGCGCCCTGCTGGACGGCAAGCCGCTTGCGGACAGTGCCGTGGCGGACGAAGGGCGATTCGTGGTGCAGGTGGGAGCGTTCGCGGATCCGGCGAAGGCGCGCGAGACGCGGCTGCGGGTCGAGAAGGTGGGCTTGAAGACCTACACCAACGTCGCCGAGACCAAGGACGGCAAGCGGATCCGGGTGCGCGTGGGTCCGTTCGCCAATCGCAGCGAGGCCGACAAGGCGGCCGAAAAGATCAAGGGGCTGGATTTACCGGCCGCCATCCTCACCTTGTGAGGATCCCTGCCTGATGGCCCCGCTGGATTGGATGTTTCTCGCCGTGCTGGTGGCGTCGCTGGCGCTCGGTGCGTGGCGTGGTCTGGTGTACGAGGTGTTGTCGGTGCTGGGCTGGATTGCGGCGTTCGTGCTGGCGCAGTGGCTGGCGCCGGACGCGGCGGCGTGGCTGCCGATGGGCGGCTCCGGCGACGCGATCCGCTACGCCGCCGGCTTCGTGCTGGTGTTCGTCGTCGCCGCCTTCGCCGCCGGCCTTGTGGCGTGGCTGCTGAAAAGGCTGGTCGAGGCAGCGGGCCTGCGGCCAGTGGACCGGACACTGGGCGCGGCCTTCGGCCTGGTGCGCGGCGCGGTGTTGCTGCTGGCCGCGGCCGTCGTGGTCAACATGACGCCCCTGCGCAGCGGGCAGTGGTGGATGGAGTCGACAGGGGCCGGCGTTTCGACGACGGTGCTCAAGGGTTTGAAGCCGGTGTTGCCCGAGCGGTTCGGGCAGTACCTCCCCGGTTAGCGTTTTAGAGAGCCAGAACCATGTGTGGAATCGTCGGCGTCGTCAGCAACGCCCCAGTCAACCAGCTGATCTACGACGCCTTGCTGCTGTTGCAGCACCGCGGCCAGGACGCGGCCGGCATCGTCACCCAGAAAGAGCGCAAGTTCTTCATGCACAAGGCCAAGGGCATGGTGCGCGACGTGTTCCGCACCCGCAACATGCGCGGCCTGCCGGGGGACGTCGGCCTCGGGCAGGTGCGTTACCCGACGTCCGGCAACGCCTACAGCGAGGAAGAGGCCCAGCCGTTCTACGTCAACGCGCCCTACGGCATCGTGCTGGTGCACAACGGCAACCTCACCAACGCCCAGGCGCTGAAGACCGAACTGTTCACGTCGGACCACCGCCATATCAACACCGAGAGCGATTCTGAAGTGCTGCTGAACGTCTTCGCCCACGAGCTGGAAAAGACCACGCGTGGCGCCCAGCTTCAGCCCGACGACGTGTTCAAGGCGGTGAGCGCCGTGCACCGCCGCATCCGCGGCTCCTACGCCGTGATCGCGATGATCGCCGGTCACGGCGTGCTGGCGTTCCGCGACCCGTTCGGCATCCGCCCGCTGTCGATCGGCCACAAGGACGGCACCGTGATGGTGGCCAGCGAGTCGGTCACGCTCGAGGGCACCGGCCATATCTTCGACCGCCACGTGCTGCCCGGCGAGGCCGTCTTCATCGACCTGCAGGGCAAGGTGCACGCGCGGCAATGCGCCGACAACCCCAAGCTGTATCCCTGCATTTTCGAATACGTGTACCTGGCGCGGCCGGACTCGGTGCTCGATGGCATCTCGGTCTACCAGGCCCGGCTGAACCTCGGCGAGACGCTGGCCAAGCGCGTCGTCTCCACCGTGCCGCCGAGCGAGATCGACGTGATCATCCCGATTCCCGAATCGAGCCGCCCGAGCGCCACGCAGCTGGCGCACCTGCTCGGGATTCCGTATCGCGAAGGCTTCGTCAAGAACCGCTACGTCGGCCGGACCTTCATCATGCCGGGCCAGGGCGTGCGCAAGAAGTCGGTGCGGCAGAAGCTCAACGTGATCGCCAGCGAGTTCAAGGGGCGCAACGTCCTGCTGGTCGACGACTCGATCGTGCGCGGCACCACCAGCCGCGAGATCGTCCAGATGGCGCGCGACGCCGGGGCCAGGAAGGTGTACCTGGCCAGCGCCGCGCCGCCGGTGCGGTTTCCCAATGTTTACGGGATCGACATGCCGACGCCGGGCGAGCTGGTCGCTTACGGTCGCACGGTCGAGGAAGTGCGCGAGATCATCGGCTGCGACGCCCTGATCTACCAGGACGTCGAAGGCATGAAGCGCGCGATCGGCTCGCTCAACCCGAACCTTGACGGCTTCGACGCTTCCTGCTTCGACGGCGTCTACGTCACCGGCGACATCAACCCGGAAGACATCGCGCGCATCAATGAAGCGCGCATCGGCCAGGAAGACCCGCTCGAGGAAGACACCTCGCGGCTCGCATTGCCCAACGCACAGGAAGCCTGAACGATGCAGGGCAAGAAGCTTCCACCCGGCCTGCACCGCGACACGCTTGCAGTGCGCACGGCG
>JACMQP010000025.1 GCA_014376915.1 Ramlibacter sp. | reverse complement strand
TTCGACCTGCAGGTGATCCCGATGAACGACATCCCGGACCGCCTGACGGAGCTCGACCCCAAGCGCCCGGTGGCCGTGCTGTGCCACCGCGGCGGGCGCAGCCAGCAGGTCGCGGTGTACCTCGCCAGCAACGGTTTCGCCGTGGTTGCCAACATCGCGGGGGGCATCGACGCCTGGTCGGTGGAGTGCGACAGCTCGGTTCCCCGATACTGACGGCCGGCCCCAAGAACGACGACAGCACCAGAGGACGGACATGAAAGTACTGCGGTTTCTCCCCCTGACGGCAGCACTGGGCGTGGCTTTGGCCGTGCCGGCCCATGCGCAGGGCCTGCTCGAACTCTACGAGTCGGCCCGGGCGTACGACGCTGCCTGGCAGTCGGCCAAGGCCCAGTACGACGCAAACCTGTTCCGAGCCGAACAGGCCAAGGCCGGCGTGCTGCCCTCGGCCAACCTGGCAGCCGGGGTCAACCGCGCGCGCTTCGACATCAACAACCCCGAAGTGGCGCGCGCGTACGGCACCCAGAGCGCCACGCTCAGCGCCTCGCAGCCGCTGTACCGGCCGGCCAACCTCGCCACCTACGAGCAGGGCAAGCGCCAGGCCGAACTGGCGCAGGCGCAGCTCACAGCAGCCGCCCAGGACCTGATCATCCGGGTCAGCCAGGCCTACTTCGACGTACTGGCGGCGCACGACACGCTGGCCTTCGTCCGCGCGCAGAAAACCGCCGTGGCCGAACAGCTGGCGTCGGCCAAGCGCAACTTCGAGGTGGGCACTTCCACCATCACCGACACGCGCGAGGCCCAGGCCCGCTATGACCTGGTGATCGCGCAGGAGATCGCCGCCGAGAACGACCTGCGGGTCAAGCGGCTGGCGCTGGACACCCAGGTCGGCAAGACCGACGTGGAGCCCGATCCGATGCCGGTCGCGTCGACCCTGCCGCCGCCGCAGCCGCCCGACGTGAACGCCTGGGTGCAGCAGTCGGAGGACTTGAGCCCCGCGATCCAGCAGGCGCGCACCAACGTCGCGATCGCGCAGCTGGAAACCGAGAAGGCCAAGGCCGGCCACAAACCGACGGTGGACCTGACGGCCAGCTACAACCTCACCCGCAACCAGAACGGCAGCACGAACTCCGCGCTGGACTCGCGGTCGGGCATCGGCAGCGTCGGCGTGTCGTTCAACCTGCCGCTGTTCGCCGGCTTCGCCGTGCAGAACCGGATTCGCGAGACGCTGTCGCTGGAGGAAAAGGCCCAGGCCGACCTCGAGGCGACCCGGCGCAACGTGGCGCAGGCCACGCGCACGGCCTACTTCGGCGTGGTGTCGGGCCAGGGCCAGGTCAAGGCGCTGGAAGCGGCCGAGGCGTCCAGCCAGAGCGCGCTGGAAGCCAATCGCCTGGGTTACCAGGTTGGCGTGCGCATCAACATCGACGTCCTCAATTCGCAGAGCCAGCTGTTCCAGACCAAGCGCGACCTGGCGCAGGCCCGCTACAACGTGCTGCTCGGCCACCTCAAGCTGCGCCAGGCCAACGGCACGCTGACGCCGGAAGACCTGGCCCGCCTGAACGCCCTGCTGGCCGGCCGCGGCTAGGGCCTCAGGGCCGATCCACCAGCGCCAGCAGCGCCGCAGCCGTCTGGCGCGCCGCGCCGCGATGGGCCGCGGCGAAGGCCAGGGCGGCAGCCGCCACCTCGTCGTGCCGCTGCCCATCGGCAGCCAGCGTCACCGCTGTCCGCACCGCCTCGGCCATCGTCTCCACCCGCAGCGCCGCCCCGGCCTCTTGCGCCAGTTGCGCTGCGTCGGAGAAGTTGAAGGTGTGCGGCCCCATCACCACCGGACAGCCGCTGGCGGCGCCCTCGATCAGGTTCTGTCCGCCCAGCGGCTCGAAGCTGCCGCCAAGCAGCGCCGCGTCCGCCAGGCCGTAGTACAGCGCCATCTCGCCCAGCGAATCGCCGATCCAGATGTCCCCCGGCTGCGGTTCGTCCGTCCAAGCGCTCCGGCGCGACACCGTAAAACCGTGCTCTCCCGCCAGCGCCACGACCTCGTCGAAGCGTTGCGGATGGCGCGGCACCACCAGCCACTGCACCTCGCTGGCGGCAGCGTCGGTCGAGCGGCGGGCCCAGCCGGCCTGCAGCAAGTCCCGGTTCTGCGCCAGCACGGCGAAGAACGCCTGTTCCTCGCCCTCGCGCGAACTGGCGAACATCACGACCGGACGACCCAGCCGCTGGCGCCAGGCACGCCCCTGTGCCAGTTGCGCGGCGTCGGGCGCGGCATCGAATTTCAGGTTGCCGAACACGCCGGTCACGCTGGCGCCCACGCGTGTCAGCCGTTTGGCATCGTCGGCGGTCTGGGCCCAGGCCGCCGACAGGGCGGCATAGGCCGGCCGCGATAGCTGCGACAGCCGCAGCGCCTGCCGCATCGATTTGTCGGACAGCCGCGCGTTGGCCAGCACCAGCGGCACGCCGTGTTGGACGCAGCCGGCGGCCAGGTTGGGCCAGACCTCGGTCTCCATCAGCACGCCGATCCGCGGGCGGAAATGCTGCAGGAAACGCCGTACCGCCTGCGGCGTGTCCCAAGGCAGCCAGGCCTGCGCATCGCCGGGCCGCAGCAGGCGCTCCCCCTCGGCCCGGCCAGTCGCCGTGCCGTGGGTCAGCAGCACCCGCACAGCGGGCTGCTGGGCGCGCAACTGTTCCAGCAGGATCGCGGCGGCTCGGGTCTCGCCCAGCGACACCGCATGGATCCAGATCCGGCCGGCGTCGCTGTGCTCCGGGTACACGCCGAAGCGCTCGTCCACGTGCTGCAGGTAGCCCGGCTCGGCCACGCCACGCCGGCGCAACTTGCGGCGCAGGAACGGCTGCACGCCGCTCATCACCAGGGAATAGAGCGGGCGGATCATGCGGCGCTCACCCGTTGCCAGGCCGACCACACTGCATCCACCGTCGGGGTCGGCCGATCGAAGACGCTGACCTGGCGCGGCTCGCTGCCGGCGCTTGGTGCCTGCGGCCCGGTCCGCCACGCGGTGTCGAAGTTGTAGATCTGCACGTGCGGCCGGTCCAGCGCCACGGCAATGTGGCTCAGGCCGCTGTCGACACCGATCACGCCGGCGCTGCCGCCGAGCCGGTCCGCCAGAGCGCCGATGTCGAGCCGGGGCCAGACCTCCGCCCGCGGTCCGAGCTGACCGGCGAGGCAGGCGGCGCGCTCGCGCTCGGCGTCGCTGCCATGCGGCAGACCGATCGAACGGCCCTGCGCGAGCAGCCGCCGGCCCAGGTCGAGCCAGTGCGCTTCCGGCCAGCTTTTGTCCTCGCGCGAACTGCCGTGGACGAACACCACCGTGTTGGTCGCCGCCCTGTCGCCTCGCGCTTGCAAGCCGTAGTGCAGCGTGACCGGCAGCGCGTACCCCAGGGCCAGCGCGCACAGCTCGCGCGAGCGCTGCACCGCATGCACGTGCGGCCCGATGCGGTGGGCGGCATGCGCGACCCAGCGGGTCGGCGCTTCGTAGCTCGAACCCTCGGTCTGGTTGGCCAGCGCATGGCGCCGGCCAAACGGGGCCAGCCGTGCCAACCGGGCCACCAGGGCCGACTTGGTCAAGCCCTGCAGGTCGATGACGGCGTCGTAGGCCTCGCACCGCAGTTCGTCGCGAAAGGCTCGCCACTCGCCGCGTGTCTGCGTTGAGAGCGGCGCGCTGCGCCAGCGCCGCAGTTCGCAGCCGATCACGCGGACGACGCCGTCGCAGCGCTCGACCAGCGGCGCGAAAGCGCTTTCCACCACCCAGTCGATCCGCGCCTGCGGCAGCGCCTGCCGGATGTCCTGCAAGGCAGGCATCGCATGAACGACATCGCCAAGCGAAGACAGCTTGACGAACAGGATGTTCACAGGGAGGCGCTCAATGCGCCGCCTCGGCGATCGCCGCGTCGGGCTTCACGCTGCGCAGCAGCTCGAGCATCGCCTTCTCGATTCGGTCCAGCGCCGCCTGCGTGTGGCCCTCGAAGCGCAGCACCAGCACCGGCGTGGTGTTGGAGGCGCGAACCAGGCCGAAGCCGTCGGGCCAGTCGACCCGCACGCCGTCGATGGTGGTCACTTCTGCCGGCGCGTCGAACTTGGCCTTCGCGATCAGTTGCTCCACCAGCTTGTGCGGCTCGCCCTCGGCACACTTCACGTTCAGTTCCGGCGTCGAAAAGCTGGTCGGTAATGCGTCGAGCACGGCCGCCGGGTTGGCATGGCGCGACAGCAGCTCCAGCATCCTGGCGCCGGCGTAAGTGCCGTCGTCGAAGCCGAACCAGCGCTCCTTGAAGAAGATGTGGCCGCTCATCTCGCCGCCCAGCGGCGAATCGACTTCCTTCATCTTCGCCTTGATCAGCGAGTGGCCGGTCTTGTACATCAGCGGCACGCCGCCGGCCTCGCGAATCGCGGGCGCCAGGCGCTGCGTGCATTTGACGTCGAAGATGATGGTGCCGCCGGGGACGCGCTGGAGCACGTCGCGGGCGAACAGCATCATCTGGCGGTCCGGGTAGATGTTGTTGCCACCGGGCGTGACGATGCCCAGCCGGTCGCCGTCGCCGTCGAATGCGAGGCCCAGTTCCGCGCCGCTGGTCTTGAGCGCCGCCATCAGGTCCCTGAGGTTCTCGGGCTTGCTCGGGTCGGGATGGTGGTTCGGGAAGTTGCCGTCGACCTCGCTGAACAGCTCGATCACTTCGCAGCCAAGCGCCCGGAAAATCGCTGGGGCCGAGGCGCCGGCGATGCCGTTGCCGCAGTCGACGACGATCTTCATCTTGCGGGCCAGCTTGACGTCGCCGGTGATGCGGTCGCGATAAGGCGCGAACAGGTTGACGTTGCGAACGGTCCCGACCTTGCCGTCGGCGGCAGCGCCGGTGTCGGCTTCGATCAACCGGCGCAAGGCCTGGATCTCCTCGCCATAGATCGCCCGGCCGGCCAGCACCATCTTGAAGCCGTTGTAGTCCTTCGGGTTGTGGCTGCCGGTCAGCTGGATGCCGCTGGAGCACAACGTGCTGGCAGCGAAGTACAGCATCGGTGTCGTCGCCATGCCGATGTCGATCACGTCGACGCCGGCAGCGGCGAGGCCCTGCACGAGCGCCGCGCTGAGCGATGGTCCGCTGAGCCGGCCGTCGCGGCCGACGGCGACAGTGCTTTCCCCTTCCTTGCGGGCCATGCCGCCGAACGCGCGGCCCAGGGCAAAGGCCAGCGCTTCGTCAATGGTGGAGGGAACGACGCCACGCACGTCGTAGGCCTTGAAGATGGAGGGTGAAACTTGCATGGTCGGATTGTTGGAAACTGCGGGCAGCAAAGGCGGCAATTGTAGGCTCCGGCACCCGCAGGCACATGTCCGAAAACGGCCAGCCTCGCTGTCGGCGCTGCGTATCATCAGGTCCATGAACAGCGACAGCGCACCGCTCCACCCGGACTCCTGCTACCTGGCCATGAAGGCCAGGGACGCGCGCTTCGACGGCTGCTTTTTCACCGGCGTGACCTCCACCGGAATCTATTGCCGGCCGGTCTGCAAGGTGCGCCTTCCCAAGCGCGAAAACTGCCGTTTCTTCGCGCACGCGGCCCAGGCCGAGCAGGCAGGCTTTCGGCCCTGCCTGCGCTGCCGGCCCGAGCTGGCGCCCGATTCGCTGCGCTGGTCGATCCAGGATGCGTCGGCCATGCTGGCGCGCCAGGCCGTACAGATGCTGGACGCGCCCGACGCCTGGCGCGAGGGCGTGCCGGTGCTGGAACAACTGGCGGCCCGGCTGGGCGTGAGCGACCGCCACGTGCGGCGCATCTTCGAAGCCGAGTTCGGCGTTTCGCCGGTCCAGTACCTGCAGACCCGGCGCCTGCTCACCGCCAAGCAGTTGCTGGCCGACACCGACCTGCCGATCACCCAGGTCGCCCTGATCAGCGGGTATGCGAGCGTGCGCCGCTTCAATGCGGCGTTCGCCGGCCACTACGGGCTGAACCCGACCCAGTTGCGCCGCACCGCCCCGGAGCGTTCCGGCGACGGCGTCACGGTGAAGCTGGGTTACCGGCCGCCCTACGACGTCGCGGCGATGCTGGCTTTCTTGCGCAAGCGCCAGATCGAAGGCGTCGAACTGGTGTCGCCCGAGCGGCGGCAACTGGCGCGCAGCTTCGCCGTCGAGTCGGCTGGCCAGTGGACGAGCGGATGGCTAACGGTGGAATTCCTGCCGGACCAGCACCAGGTCTTGCTGGGGCTGAGCGATTCGTTGCGCGGCGTGTTGCCGCTGGTGATTCGCCGGGTCCGGGCCTGGCTCGACCTGGACGCCGACCCGAGCAGCATCAACGCGCTGCTGCACGATCGGTTCCCCGACGGTGACGGCTTGCGGGTGCCGGGATCGGTGAGCGGCCACGAACTGGCGGTGCGCGCCGTGCTGGGCCAGCAAATCACCGTCGC
>JACMQP010000213.1 GCA_014376915.1 Ramlibacter sp. | reverse complement strand
TCGGCGAAGCGCTCGATCTTGTCCTGGCCGAACGTGCGGATCATCACCAGGTCGACCATGCGGCTGATCACCCGCGCGCTGTCCTCGATCGGCTCGGCCCGGCCCAGCTGGCTGTCGCCCGTAGTCAGGTGCACGACGCTGCCTCCCAGCTGGTACATACCGGCCTCGAAACTCACCCGGGTGCGGGTGGACGCCTTCTCGAAGATCATCGCCAGCGTCCGGTCGGCCAGCGGGTGGTATTTCTCGTAGGCCTTGAATTTCTTCTTGATCAGCGCGGCGCGCTCGAACACCCACACGCATTCGTCGGCCGTGAAGTCGCTGAACTGCAGGAAGTGGCGGATGGCGGCCATGGTCATTCCGACAGAAATTGCTTGACCAGGGGCACCAGCAGCGCCACCACTTCATCGGCCTCGGCTTCGGTGATGATCAGGGGCGGAACCAGCCGGATCACGTTGTCGGCGGTGACGCTGATCAGCAGGCCCGCTTCCGCGGCCCGCGTGGTCAGCACCGAGCAAGGCTTGACCAGTTCGACGCCAATCATCAGCCCCTGGCCGCGCACCTCTGTCACCCCCTTCAGCCCGCCCAGTTCGCGCGCCAGTGCGCCCTTCAGGTGGGCGCCGACCCGGGCGGCGTTCTCCAGCAGGCCGTCTTCTTCGATGATCCGGATGGTTTCGACGCCCGCGCGCATCGCCAGCGGGTTGCCGCCGAAAGTCGTGCCGTGGTTGCCGGGCTGGAAGATCCGGGCCGCTTTCGGGCCGGCGACCACCGCGCCGACCGGCACGCCCGAGCCCAACCCCTTGGCCAGCGGCATGACGTCGGGCACGATGCCGGCCCACTGGTGGGCGAACCACTTGCCGGTGCGGCCCATGCCGCACTGCACTTCGTCGATCATCAGCAGCCAGTTGCGCTGGTCGCACAGTTCGCGCACCTGCTGCAGGTAGTCGATCCGCATGGCGTTGATGCCGCCTTCACCCTGGATCGTCTCGAAGAATAGCGCCACCACGTTGGGATTGCCGTCGGTCGCCGCCTTGAGCGCGGCGACGTCGTTCATCGGCACGCGGATGAAGCCCTCGACCAGCGGGCCGAAGCCCTTCTGCACCTTCTCGTTGCCGGTGGCCGACAGCGTCGCGAGGCTGCGGCCGTGGAAAGCCTTCTCGTAGACCACGATCTCCGGGCGTTCGATGCCCCGGTCGTGGCCGAACTTGCGCGCCAGCTTCAGCGCCGCCTCGTTGGCTTCCAGCCCGGTGGAGCAGAAGAACACGTTGGTCATGCCCGACAGCTCGACCAGCTTGGCCGCCAGTTTCTCCTGGTTCGGCACATGGTAGTAGTTGCTGCTGTGGATGATCTTGGCGATCTGGTCCTGCAGCGCGGGCACCAGCTTGGGGTGGTTGTGACCGAGGGTGTTGACGGCGATGCCGGCCAGGGCGTCCAGGTACGACTTGCCGTTGACGTCCCACACGCGCAGGCCCTGGCCATGCGACAACGCGATCGGCACCCGGCCGTAGGTGTTCATGGTGTGGGGGGAGGACGCCTCGATCAAAGCCATTGAAACTCTCCAGCAAAACAAAAAGGGGTTCAACGAAGTGAGCCGCCGAGGGTCGATTTTAGGCACAGAGCTTGGACCGGCAGGTTGCCGGTTTCGCATCACAGCAATGCGCGGCGCGATGCCCGCCAGGGCGGTTCAAGTCTTATATAAGATACAATTCTTGTTGCGTTGCAGCATGCCCATCCGGCCAGCCGCAACGCCGAAAAACGCCACCAAGAATGGTCTCCAATGACGCCAAAGAAGTCTTCATCCAGGGCATCACCCGGGATGGGAAGACCTTCAGGCCCAGCGACTGGGCCGAGCGGCTGGCGGGCGTGATGAGCCAGTTCCGCCCTGGTGGCGCCCACCCCGGCAGCCACTTGAGCTATTCGCCCTGGTGCATTCCTACGGTCGTGAACGGCGTCAAGTGCGTGGTGGTCAAGCGCGAACTGCGCGACATCGAGCCGATGGCGTGGGACTTCGTGCTGCACTTCGCACGGGACAACGATTTGCAGCTGGCAGAGGCGTGTCTGATCCCTGATCCGCCGAAGACTTGAGGCGGTTACCCGGGCCTGTCGCCCGGCAGGAACGCCAACGAAAAAGCCGCCCGAAGGCGGCTTTTTCGTTTTCTCTTTGCTGGCAGCGCACCCGTATCAAACGGCGCAGGCTTTTCGACCTGCGGGCTGGACCTGAAGCGTCAGGCGGCGGGCTGGGCCAGGGACAATGCCTTGACCTTGGCGGACAGGCGGCTCTTGTCGCGAGCTGCCTTGTTCTTGTGGAAGATCTCCTTGTCGGCGACCTTGTCCACGATGGACTGGGCCTTGGCGAAGAGTTCGGTCGCCTTGGTCTTGTCGCCAGCGGCGACGGCCTTCTCGACGTTTTTCACCGCGGTGCGGTATTTGGAGCGCAGCGAGCTGTTGGCTGCGTTGAGCTTGACGTCCTGGCGGACGCGTTTGCGGCCCGACGCGAGGCGCGGGTTCTTTTTCTTGGGTTTGGCTGAGGCCATGGTGTGAGTTCCTTGGGTTGAAGGATGATGCCAGCAAAGCCTTCCATTATAGGGGATCCCGCCGTCCCGGCCCGGCATGGGGAATCTGTCCCGGCCTGCGGACTACACTCGGGCCGGTGTCCCTGCTCAAAGCCGCCTCCACCGTTTCGCTGCTGACCCTGGCTTCCCGAGTCACCGGCCTCCTGCGCGACGTCCTGATGAGTTCGGTGTTCGGGATCAGCTCCCTGACCGACGCGTTCTACATTGCTTTCCGCATTCCCAACATGTTCCGCCGGGTGTTGGGGGAGGGCGCGTTCAGCCAGGCCTTCGTGCCGGCGCTGGCCGCCACCCGGGCGAAGGAGGGGGATGTCGGCGCCAAGCGACTGGTTGACCACGTCTCCACGTTGCTGCTCTGGACCCTGATCTTGCTGTGCATCGCCGGCGTGGTCGGGGCGCCGCTGCTGGTCTGGGCCATGGCCAGCGGATTGAAAAAGACGCCCCAGGCCTACGAAGCCGCGATCGTCATGACCCGCTGGGTGTTTCCCTACATCGGCTTCATGTCGCTGGTGGCCCTGGCGGGCGGCGTCTTGAACACCTGGAAGCGGTTCGCCGTGCCCGCCGCGTCGCCGGTGCTGCTGAACCTCGCCATGATCGGCTCGATCGCACTGGGTGCGCCGTGGTTGCGCGGGCTCGGCATCGAGCCGATCTACGCCCTGTGCATCGGCGTGATGGGCGGGGGCGCGCTGCAACTGGCGATCCAGCTGCCGGCGTTGCGCGCCATCGGTATGTGGCCGCGCATCGGCGCCTGTGCGGCGGCGAGGCGTAAGGCCTGGTCCGACCCCGGCACGCGCAACATCCTGCGGCTGATGCTGCCGGCCCTGCTGGGGGTCAGCGTGGCGCAGATCTCGCTGGTCATCAACACCCAGATCGCCTCGTACCTGCCGGTCGGCAGCGTCAGCTGGCTCAATTCGGCCGACAAATTGATGGAGTTCCCCACCGCGCTGCTGGGTGTGGCGCTGGGCGTGGTGCTCATGCCGCAGCTGGCGGCAGCGCGCGCCGGCGGCGACACGGAACGTTATTCCGCAATGCTGGACTGGGGCCTGCGGCTGGTGGTGCTGCTGGCGATTCCCTGCTCGGTGGCGCTGCTGGTGTTCGCCCGGCCGCTGGTCGCCACTCTGTTTCATTACGGCGCCTTCAAGGAAAGCGACGTGACCCAGGTGGCGATCGCGCTGGGCGGATACGGCAGCGGCCTGCTCGGATTGGTGGCGATCAAGGTGCTGGCGGCCGGGTACTACGCCAGCCACGACATGAAGACGCCGATGCGCATCGCGATCGTCGCGCTGGTCGTGACGCAGTTGCTGAATGTCGCACTGGTGCCGCGCCTGGCGCACGCCGGGCTGGCGTTGTCGATCGGACTGGGAGCGCTGCTCAACGCGGGGCTGCTGCTGGCGGGGCTGCTGCGGCGCGGACGCTACAAGCCGCTCCCGGGGTGGGGCGTGTTCGCGCTGCAGGTGGTGGCTGGAAGCGCGCTGCTGGCGGTATTCCTGATGTGGGGCGCCGCCAGTTTTCCGTGGACCGCCATGCGCGGCCAGGCCTTGCAGCGCGTGGGCCTCATGGCGCTGATGCTCCTTGGCGCGGGCGCGATCTACTTCGTCGCGCTGGCAGCCGCGGGACTGAAGCTGCGGCAGTTTGTCACGCGTTGATTCGAGCTTCACGCGGGCGAAACTTGACGGCCTCCGGCGCCTCCATTAAAAAGATCTCATGCAGCTGAACCTGTCCGCTCCAACACCGCTCGAGTACTTCAGCTCGCTGGTGCAGAGCGACGATCACTTCCCGCTGCTGGAAGCCGCCGCCAGCCTGGCGCAGGACGAATATCCCGAACTCGACGTGCAGCAGATCCTTGGCGAGGTCGACCAGTTGCTGGCGCGGCTGAAGCGGCGCCTGCCGGCCGACGCGGCGCCGCTGCACCGGCTGCGTTCGCTCAACCAGTTCTTCTTCCGCGACCTGAGTTTCGGCGGCAACGTCAACGACTACTGCGATCCCGACAACAGCTACCTGAACGTGGTCCTGCGCACCCGGCGCGGCATCCAGATCTCGCTGGCGGTGCTGTGGATCGAGCTGGCCCAGGGCCTGGGCCTGCACGCGCGCGGCGTCTGCTTTCCGGGCCACTTCATGGTGAAGGTCAACCTGCCCAAGGGCCAGGTGGTGATCGACCCTTTCACCGGCCAGTCGCTGTCGCGCGAGGAGCTTTCGGAGCGGCTGGAGCCGTACAAGCGGCGCAACGGGCTGGTCGACGAATTCGAGGTGCCGCTGGGCCTGTACCTGCAGGCGGCGCCGCCGCGCGACATCATCGTGCGGATGCTGCGCAACCTGAAGGAGATCCACCGCTCGCAGGAAGACTGGCAGCGGCTGATCGCGGTGCAGGACCGGCTGGTGATCCTGTTGCCGGACAGCTGGGCTGAATACCGCGACCGTGGCCTCGCCCATGCGGAGCAGGGCCATTCGGCGCAGGCCGTCGACGACCTGGAAACTTACCTGGTGCACGCCCAGGACGCGCTGGACATCGACGCCATCGCCGACCGCGTGGCCGACCTGCGTCGCGCCCGCAGCTAGGCCGGACCCGGCGCCCGCATCCGGGGCTGCGCGGCCAGCAGGCCCAGCGCCCCCGCAGCCAGCACCGCGCCGGTCACGAAGGTCGTGCCCGGTCCCCACACGTCCCAGAGCAGTCCCGCCAGCCCGCTTGCCACCAGCAGCGCCAGGCCCCCGACCAGGTTGAAGAACCCGAAAGCCGTGCCGCGCAGGTCGGCTGGCGCGGTCTGCGCCACCAGCGTCGCCAACAGCCCCTGCGTCATCGCCATGTGCAGCCCCCACAGCGCAATGCCCGCCCACAACACCGGGCCGTCGCCACGCCACGCGAGTAACAGGTCGGCGCCGATCAGCGCCAGCAGGCCGCCGGCCAGCAGCGCGGTCTGGCTGACCTTGTCGGAGAGCTTGCCGAACGGATAGGCGCCGACCGAATACACGACGCTCATGACGATCAGCACCAGCGGGGTCCAGGCCAGCGCAAGCCCGCCCTGCTGCGCCCGCAGCACCAGGAAAGCCTCGCTGAACCGGGCCAGCGTGAAGACCGCGCCCACCACCACCACCCACCAGTAGTCGCGGCCGAGGCGCCGCAGGTTCTCGCGCCGGATCGGGTTGGTCCGCCGTTCGCCCTGCGGCGCGGCCGGCTCGCGCACGCCGGCGATCAGCAGCGCTACGGCCAGCATGCCGGGGATCACAGCTACCCAGAACACAGCGCGGATGTCGTTGGCCCACAGCAGCATCAGGCCGATCGCCAGCATGGGCCCGATGAATGCACCGACCGTGTCGAGCGACTGGCGCAGGCCGAACGCGGCGCCGCGCATGCCCGGCGGCGCCAGATCGGCAACGAGCGCGTCGCGGGGCGCCCCGCGGATGCCCTTGCCAACGCGATCGAGCAGCCGCGCGGTGACCAGCAGGCCGATGCCGCCGGCCAGCGCGAACAGGGGCTTGGTCAGCGCTCCCAGGCCGTAGCCGAAGACCGCCAGCGGCTTGCGCCGGCCCCAGTAATCGCTCAGGACACCGGAGAACACCTTGACGATCAGCGCAGTGGCCTCCGCCGCGCCCTCGATCAGCCCGACCGCCAGCGCGCTCATGCCCAGCGTAGTCACCATGAAGACCGGCAGCAGGCTGTGGATCATCTCCGACGAAACGTCCATCAGCAGGCTGACGAAGCCCAG
>JACMQP010000212.1 GCA_014376915.1 Ramlibacter sp. | reverse complement strand
TTGAACTTGCGCGGCAGGAAGGCGAATTCCGGATGCAGCGTGCTCCACTGGCGCAGGATTTCGCAGAAGGGGCGCGGGTCGGCGATCTCGTCGGTCGCGATGCCGGCGCGCTCGTCGCTCGTGATGTTGCGGATGCAGTTGCCGCTGGTCTGGATGCCGTGCATGTCGACGCTGGCGAGCAGTTCCATCACGTCGGCGCTGTCGGCCAGCGGGATCCAGTTGAACTGCACGTTCTGGCGGGTGGTGAAGTGGCCGTAGCCGACCTTCAGGTGGGAGCGCACCGAACCGCCGCCGGGAAAGCTCGAAGGCATCGGCACCGGGCCCAGCGAATCCTGCTTCTCCTGCGCTTTCTGAAGCAGGGCCTTCTCGGGCTGGTCGTAGTCGCGGGCGATGGTGGCCAGCGCGCGCAGCTGCCGGCTGGAGAGCTCGCCATAAGGCACGGCGATGCGCAGCATCGGCGCGTAACGCTGGATGTACCAGCCGTTCTGCAGCCGCAGCGGCCGGAAGTCCTCGTCGCCGAGTTTGCCGGCGAGGTTGCGTTCCAGCTGGTCGCGGTACTGGGCGGCGCGCGAGCGCACGAACTGCTTGTCGAATTCTGTGTATTGGTACATGCGTCTCGGGTCGGAAGGCGCATGGCTGCAGCAGCCACGCAAGGGCGCGACTTTAAGAGCCCGGCTTATGGAAGCAAACGATTTTTTCGTTCGCGGCTTATCCGGATAAGCTTATTCGCCTGCGTGGGTGCGGGCTGCAGCCCGATTTTTCTGCCGGGCCGGATATAGCGCGCGGGCCAGGTTGCGGGCCAGCGGCAGGGGTTCGCCGTGCACCAGCGCCGCGATCAGTTCGCCGGACAGGGCCGCGAAAGTGAGGCCGCGGGAGCCCATCGCGGTGCAGAGCCAGAGGCCTTCCACGCCAGCCGCGTCGACCGCTCCGATCAGCGGCCGTCGATCGGTCGAGGCGCAGCGGATCCCGGTCCAGGCCTGCAAACTTTCTTTGCCCGAACCCGAATCGAGCTGGTTCGCCAGCGTCGGCAGCAACCGGCGCAGGCGGACCAGACTGGCTTGCTGGTCGGCCGGGCGCGCATCGAGGCCGGTGTCGCCACGGTCGAAGCTGGCGCCGCACAGCCACACGCGTCCTTGCGCGGTCGGCACCGACGGGATCAGGCTACCGTCGCCGTTGACCGGAAAGGGCGGCAACGGCAGCGGCCCGTCGTGCAGCGCCCAGGTGACCTGGCCGCGCACCGGCTGCAAGGACAGTCCCGGCACCAGCGCTTGCGTTGCAACGGCGGCGGCGACGATGACCAGCGCGCCTTGCGCCAGGACCCGGTCATCGGCTCCGAGCGCCTGCCATTGGCCATCGAACCGACGCAGCTGCGCCACGTTCGCATCGCATTGCAGCCGCACTCCCGGCTGCGCCAGCCAGGCTGCGACCAGCCGCGCCGGCTGGATCCACGCTGCCTTCTCGTGCCAGCTCGCGGCGGCATCCGCGGCCAGCCCGGCGAGCTGCTTTTGCCGTGCGTCGGCGGGGCGGTTCCACACCGCGGCGGCCTCGGACACGGGCGCGCCGGCAAGCGCAGGCCCGTCGACGTGGTGTTCCAGCACGCCACCGGCCTCGAAGTCGCGTCCCGGCTCGAGCAGCGCCCGCACCTGTTGCAGCGTGGCGCGCACGCCGTCGCGGGACAGCCTCGACAGCAGGTTGTCGTCGGGGGAGCTGTGCGGCACCAGCACGCCGGCCGGCAGGCCAGATGCGCCTGACGCGGGCGCGCAGGCGGAGTCGAGCACCTGCACCGTCCAGCCGCGCCGCGCCATGCTGGCGGCAGCAGCGGCCCCGGCCAGTCCGGCCCCGATCACGATGCAGTTGCCGGGCACGACCGGGTCCTTCGGCCGCGGTCCGCGCGGCTCCCAGGCCGGCGCGAATTCGCCGCGCAGCGCAAACGGGGTTTCTGCGTGGAGATTGAAGCCGTGCCGCTTCAACCCCGCCGCGAGCTGGTCGCCCGCGTCGTGTACTTCGATCGTGGTGCCGCGCCGGCAGCACCGCGCCAGCGCCTTGAGGTTGATCCCCGCGTCGCCAGGCAGCACCACCGCGTCGGCTTGAAAGTCCTGCTGGCGCAGCAGCTTCTCGATATCGCCGATGCCCAGCGTGAGCAACACATGGCCCTGCTCAAAGACCAGACGGTGCACGCCGGGCAGCAGGCCGTACCACTCGGCCGCCCGCGGCAGAGCGACCGTCGCCGGCGGCTGTACGGCGAGTCCGACGTAGTGAAGGATGCGCGGCCGCCTCGGGTCGTCCTGCCACGCACGCCAGGCGGCAAGGAAGCGCTGGCCGTTGCCAAAGCCGGTGTCGAGGATGCGCCACTGCGGCTGTCCGGCCCAGGCCGCGGCGTCGGCCATGGCGTCAGGTCGGCGGCGGAACGTAGCCCTGCGCGACGTCGGCGCCGCTGCCGAAGAAATGGTTTTCCATCTGCCGCGCCAGGTACTGGCGCGCGCGCTGGTCGGCCAGGTTCAGCCGGTTCTCGTTGACCAGCATGGTCTGCTGCTTGAGCCACGCGGCCCAGGCCTCTTTGCTCACGTTCTCCCAGATGCGCTTGCCCAGCTCACCGGGGTAGGGTGGGAAGTCGAGCCCTTCGGCTTCCTTGCCGAGCTTGATGCATTGAACGGTACGGGCCATTGGGCCTCCTGAGAATTAGCTTATGCGGATAAGGAACTGAAAACTCGGTCGTTCCAGTTTGTGCGTGCGGCTTCCAGAATCGCTCCCGTTGATCCATCCATCTTCGGGAGCCCCCATGAGCCTTCGCCGCGACTTTATCAAGATTCCCGTGGCTGCCTCCCTGGCAGTCGCCTTGGCCCTGGCGGCGCGACCGTCCTTCGCCCAGCCGGTGACGCTGCTGAACGTGTCCTACGACCCCACTCGCGAGTTGTACGCCGAGTTCAATCCGGCCTTCGCCAGGTACTGGAAAGCCAAGACCGGGCAGGACGTGACGTTCAGGCAATCGCACGGAGGCTCGGGCAAGCAGGCGCGCTCCATCATCGACGGTCTCGACGCCGACGTGGCGACGCTGGCACTGGCCGGCGACACCGACGCACTGGTGAAGAACGGCGGCTGGCTGGCGCCCGACTGGCAGAAGAAGCTGCCGCACAACGCCTCGCCCTACACCTCGACCATCGTGCTGGTGGTGCGCAAGGGCAACCCCAAGGGCATCAAGGACTGGGACGACCTGGTCAAGCCCGGCGTGGCGGTGATCACGCCCAATCCAAAGACTTCGGGCGGCGCCCGGTGGAACTACCTCGCGGCCTGGGAATTTGCCAGGCGCAAGTACGGCGGCGACGCCAAGGCCAGGGAATTCGTCGCGAAGCTGTACGCCAACGTGCCGGTGCTCGACACCGGCGCCCGTGGCTCCACCATCAGCTTTGCCCAACGCGGCCAGGGCGACGTGCTGATCGCGTGGGAGAACGAGGCCTGGCTGCTGGAAAAGGAATTCGGCGCGAAGTTCGATCTCATCGCGCCGTCGCTCAGCATCCTGGCCGAACCGGCCGTGGCCGTCGTCGACAGGAACGTGGACCGCAAGGGCACCCGCAAGGTGGCCGAGGAATACCTCAAGTACCTGTATTCGGAAGAAGGCCAGGACATCGCCGGAAAGAACTTCTACCGGCCGGCGGTTTCGGCTAAGGCCCAGGCCAAGTACGCGAAGCAGTTCGCGAAGATCAACCTGTTCACCATCGACCAGGCCTTCGGCGGCTGGGACAAGGTGGCCAAGGAGCACTTCGCCGACGGTGGCAGCTTCGACCAGATCTACAGCCGGAAGTAAGGCGCGCTGGCTAGGTCCGGCGCCGACGCGGCACCACCTGCAACTGGAAGTTCAGCTGCGCTGGCGTGGCGCCGGCTGTCACCGGCCGCAGCGGCATGTCGAGCAGCTGGTCTGGATGCCAGACCCGGACCTGCGCCGCACCGTCCGGCACGTCGTCGAACACGGCCTGGCCCTCCGGTGTGGTTTTCATGGACCAGCTGGAGTCGGTCACGTAGACATAGCCGCGCATCGATCCATGGATATGACAGCCCAGCAGGACGCCTCCTACCTTGTCGACTTTCACATCCAGTGATTTGCCGGGCTTGCCCGCCACCTTGCCGTCGAGCCTCAGCTCGAAGCCGTCACCCGTCCCCGCAGCGAACTGCGCGGCGCCCGCCGCCGAGCCCCGCACGTGATGGTCCCAGCTGTCCAGGTTCATGAAGGTCAGCTTCGCGCCGACAGGGACCAGCGTCAGCGCCGGCACGAACTGCATCTTTTCCTGCGCGATCGTGGCTTCGGTGGCCAATGGATGGCGGGACTTGCCGCCGGCGGAAGGAACGATCACCACGACCGCATCGGCGACCGGCTTGCCATCCTTGTCGACGACTGTCACAGAGACGGTGGCGGCCTGGGCTGCGAAGGCCATCGTGAGCAGGGGAATCAGGGCGAAGCGCATGGTGTTCATTTCACGGTGATGATGTCGCGGTGCATGTAGGCCAGCTGGGCCAACAGCTGATTCTGCGCCGTGAAAGGGATGCCCTGCGCGTCCATCGCCTGCTGCAACACCTCGACCAGCCCATTGAAGTCGCGCTTGCCGATGTCCAGATTGGCGTGGGACGACTTCATGTCCGCGCCCTTGTAGACGCAGGGGCCGCCGGTGACCTGACAAAACTGGTCGACCAGCTGTTCCTTGACCCGCTGCTTGTTGGCTTCCTTGAA
This sequence comes from Ramlibacter sp., assembly GCA_014376915.1. Next base: position 5,360 of record JACMQP010000212.1, on the reverse strand, counting down.
ATGCGGGGCCATGCGCGGATCGGCCTCCAGGCGCAACATGAAGTCGTCCATCAGCTTCACCAGGCCCGGCTTGTCGCCGAAAGTGTGAAACAACGCCGGGTCGGCGGGAGCGGTCTGCGCACCGGCGGCGGCGGCCATCGAGAAGGCGAGCGCAACGATCATTTTTTTCATGGGATTCTCCAGTGGGGTCAGAACGCGACTTGCGCCGAGAGATAGGCGCCAGACTGCTTGCGGTTGTCCGTGATGCCGGGGACGATGCGGCCAAGCTGGACGTAAGCCAGCGTCAGCGACAGATTCTTGCTGGGAGCCCAGGCAACGAACACGTCCTTCCAGTCGTCCGCGCGCAGGGCATCGCCGAGTCCGGCCGCTCGCCCCAGCGCTTCGAGGTTGTTGGGCATGCGTCGGTATTCGGCGCCGATGGCGAGGTTGGGACGCAGCAGCAGCGCGACCGACACCTCGGGCTGCCAGCTGCGGCTGTTGCGGCCGGGAGCGGCCGAGCCGAAGCCCAGCAGACCGTTCTGGTTGGCATTGGTGTTGCGCAGGGTGGCGTTGACCAGGACGCCCTGGGCCAGGAACAGCTTGGTGGCGCTGACATACAGGTCGGTCCCGCTGGTCCGCGTTCCCAGGAAGTCCAGGACCGAACCGATCGAGCCGGGGTGCGTCCGCTTGTACTCCACGCCGACTGCGACCTGAGGCATCAGCGAATCGCTTTCCAGAATTGCGTCGCCGGCGACGCGCACTTTCAGCCCGGCGATGTCCATCTTCACGTGCTGGCCGGGGCTCACGCCGAACGGCGCGATACCGTTCAGGGCCAAAGCCGGCCCGGCGTTGAAGTTCTGCTGCGCCAGCGACACCTCAACCCGCTCTCGATAGCCCAGCGCGGCGCCGTAGGTTGTCAGGCCGTAGTTCTGCGTGCTGAGCCGGGAAACGTTCGCGCTCACGCCGATCTCCCCCGCAGTGGCATTGCTGCCGATGACGGCCCAGGGGGTCAGGCCGCCTCCCGCCGCGCCGTCGATGCTGCTGACGCCGCCCGTCAGCACCAGTTTTCCGGTCTCTGCGTGAGCCACCTGGCCGGCAAGGGCAGCGCACGCGAGCGCGACGACCGACATTTTCTTGATCATGAATGGCTCTTGTTGAGTTAAGTTACCCCTTGTTACGCTGGGTCAGCAGTTCTGGATTCAAAACAATCGGAAAATTTTGAAATATTGCGAAGTCAGGCCCGGCGTGCCGATTTCCGCCAGCCCTTGCGCCAGCGCAGCAAAGTGGGCGTCGCCCATTTTTTTGTCGTGCGGTCGATAATCTGCGATCGATCCCAAAGGAACAGTCATGAGCGCAATCAAAATCGCCGTCGTCGTCGGCAGCATCCGCAAGGATTCCATCAACCGCAAGCTGGCGCTGGCGCTGGCAGGCCTCGCGCCCCCGGAGTTCACCTTCGAGGACGTCCGCATCGACGACCTGCCGCTGTACAACCAGGACCACGACGCCACGCCGTCGGAACAGGTCAAGCGGCTCAAGACTCACATCAGCGCAGCCCAGGGCGTGCTGTTCGTCACGCCCGAATACAACCGCTCGATCCCCGGCATGCTGAAAAACGCCATCGACCACGCATCGCGGCCTTATGGCCAGAGCGCCTGGAACGGCAAGCCGGCCGGCGTCATTGGCGCCGCTGGCGGCGCGATCGGCACCGCGATGGCGCAACAGCACCTGCGCAACGTGTTGGCCTATCTCAACATGCCGACGCTGGGCCAGCCCGAGGCATTCGTCCAGTTCAAGGAAGGCCTGGTCGACGCGCACGGCAAGATCACCAACGACGACGTTCGCAAGTTCCTGCAGACGTGGATGGACAAGTACACCGCCTTCGTCAAGTTGAACCAGGGCAAGTGAACGCGCCGCTCAGTCGAGATTGGCGCCGGTGGCCTTGACCACCGGCTCCCACTTCTTCATTTCCGCCAGGATGTAGGCCTTGTAATCCTGTGGCGTGGAGGCGCGCGGGGCGCGCTTGAGAAGTAGCCTGCATGCGGGCGCGGCCCATTCCATATACCGGGGGCGAGATAAATTAACAACGAGACAGTCGTTTGAGTCCGAAGGGGCCATCCCCACAATTACGGCCTGATTCAAAAAAGAATGGACGTTTTCCATGGCGACCTTGCGACTGGGCGACACCGCCCCCGACTTCCTCCAGGACTCCACCGAAGGCCCGATCCAGTTCCACCAGTGGGCGGGCAACGCATGGGTGGTCCTTTTCTCGCACCCTGCCGATTTCACGCCGGTCTGCACCACCGAGCTGGGCAAGACCGCGGCCCTGTCCGGCGAATTCGCCAAACGCGGCGTCAAGCCGATCGCCGTCAGTGTCGATCCGCTGGAATCGCACGGCAAGTGGATCGCAGACATCAACGAGACCCAGCACACGACCGTCGACTTCCCGATCCTCGCGGACGCCGACCGCAAGGTGGCGACGCTCTACGACATGATCCACCCGAACTCGCTGGCCAACGCCACCGTGCGCAGCGTGTTCATCATCGATCCGAAGCATGCGATCCGCACCACGCTGACCTACCCGGCCAGCACCGGCCGCAACTTCGACGAGATCCTGCGCGTCATCGACTCGCTGCAGCTGACCGACAACTACAAGGTCGCGACTCCCGCCAACTGGAAGGACGGCGACGACGTCGTCATCATCCCGTCGATCCAGGACCCCGCCGAGATCGCGCAACGCTTCCCCAAGGGCTACAACACCCTCAAACCCTATCTGCGCCTGACACCGCAACCGAACAAGTGAACGAGTGAACCAATGAAAAGCAGGACCAGGACTTTCGTGGCCGCACTGGCCTTCGCCGCCAGCGGGCTCGCCTCCGCCCAGCAGACGCTGCTCAACGCTTCCTACGACGTGGCGCGCGAGTTCTACAAGGACATCAACGCCGCTTTCATCCCGGCCTACAAGAAGGCGACGGGCAAGGACGTGAAGATCGACCAGGCCCACGGCGGATCGAGCGCGCAGGCCCGCGCCGTGGCCGATGGCCTCGACGCCGACGTCGTGACGATGAACACCACCACCGACATCGAGTTCCTGGCGGAGAAGGGCGTGGTCGCCAAGGACTGGGCCAGGCGCTTTCCGGACAACGCCGCTCCGACCACATCCACCATGCTGTTCCTGGTTCGCAACGGCAACCCCAAGGGCATCAAGGACTGGGACGACCTGGTCAAGCCGGGCGTGCAAGTCGTCGTCGTCAACCCGAAGACCGGCGGCAACGGGCGCTACGCGTATCTCGCGGCCTGGGGCTACATGAAGAAGAAGGGCGGCACCGACGCTCAGGCGCAGGAGTTCCTGGGCCGGCTGTACCGGAACGTACCGGTGCTTGCCCGCGGCGGCCGCGATGCCACCAGCGCATTCCTGCAGCGCAACACCGGCGATGTACTGATCACCTTCGAATCCGAAGTTGAATCTGTCAACAAGGAATTTGGCGCCAACAAGGTCGACGTGGTCTATCCGTCGATCAGTATCGTGGCCGAAAACCCGGTCGCAGTGGTCGAACGCACGGTCGCCAGGAAAGGCACGGCCGACCTCGCCAGGGCCTACCTGAACTTCCTGTACTCCGAAGAAGGCCAGGAGATTGCCGCCAAGCATTCGATCCGGCCACGCAACGCGAACGTGCTGAAAAAGTACGCCGCCACCTTCAAGCCGATCAAGCTGTTCAGCGTCCAGGAGCTGTTCGGGTCACTGTCCGAAGCGCAGAAAGTGCACTTCAACGACGGCGGCCAGTTCGACAAGATCTACACCCTCAAATGACGACGTCGCGGCGCAGCCGCAGGGTGTTGCCCGGCTTCAATCTGACGCTCGGGTACACGTTGCTCTACCTGAGCCTGATCGTGCTGATCCCGCTTTCTGCGCTGGTGTTCAAGACCTTCGCCCTGAGCTGGGAGCAGTTCTGGGCGGCCGTCAGTTCGCCGCGGGTGCTGGCCTCCTACCGGCTGACGTTCGGTGCTTCGCTGATCGCGGCGCTGGTCAACGCGGTGTTCGGGCTGCTGGTGGCCTGGGTGCTGGTGCGCTACAAGTTTCCTGGCAAGAAGATCGTCGACGCGCTGGTAGACCTGCCGTTCGCGCTGCCGACGGCCGTCGCCGGCATTTCTCTCACGGCACTGCTGGCCGGCAACGGCTGGATCGGCCAGTACCTCGAGCCGCTGGGGATCAAGCTGGCCTTCAACCCCAACGGAGTGGTGATCGCGCTGATTTTCATCGGCCTGCCGTTCGTGGTGCGGACCGTGCAGCCGGTGCTGGAAGACAACGAGAAGGAACTGGAAGAAGCGGCCATGTGCCTGGGCGCGACCCGCTTGCAGACCTTCGTGCGGGTGATCTTCCCGGCGATCGCGCCGGCGCTGCTGACCGGCTTCGCGATGGCTTTCGCCCGCGCCATCGGCGAGTACGGGTCGGTGATCTTCATCGCCGGCAACGTGCCCATGGTGTCGGAGATCACCCCGCTGATCATCATCGGCAAGCTGGAGCAGTACGACTACGCCGGTGCCACTGCCGTCGCTACCGTGATGCTGCTGATGTCTTTTGTGCTGCTGCTGGTGGTCAACGCCCTGCAAGCCTGGCAACGCCAGCGGTCGGGGGCTTGAATGAGCGTCGGCAATCTCTCCGTCAAACGCGTGACCACGACCGAGGCGCCCTGGGTGCGCTGGACTCTGACCGGGATCGCGCTGGCCTTTCTGCTGCTGTTCCTGGTGCTGCCGCTCGCGGCGGTCTTTACTGGGGCGCTGCGCAAAGGCCTGGGAGCCTATCTCGAGGCCTTCAAGGAGCCGGACGCCTGGTCGGCGATCGGGCTGACGCTGGTCACCGCCGCCATCGCCGTGCCGCTGAATCTGGTGTTCGGCGTCGCCGCCGCCTGGTGCATCGCCAAGTACGAGTTCCGCGGCAAGGCCTTCCTCACCACCCTGGTCGACCTGCCTTTTTCAGTGTCGCCGGTGGTGGCGGGCCTGATCTACGTGCTGATGTTCGGTGCCCAGGGCTGGTTCGGCCCCTGGCTGGCCGAGCACGACATCAAGATCATTTTCGCGGTGCCGGGCATTGTGCTGGCGACCATCTTCGTCACCTTCCCGTTCATCGCGCGCGAGCTGATCCCGCTGATGCAGGCGCAGGGCAACGACGAGGAGCAGGCCGCCATCGTGCTGGGCGCCAGCGGCTGGCAGACGTTCTGGTACGTGACGCTGCCCAACATCAAATGGGGCCTGATCTATGGAGTGATCCTGTGCAATGCGCGGGCCATGGGTGAGTTCGGCGCGGTGTCCGTCGTCTCCGGCCACATTCGCGGCCAGACCAACACCATGCCGCTGCACGTCGAGATCCTCTACAACGAATACCA
>JACMQP010000211.1 GCA_014376915.1 Ramlibacter sp. | reverse complement strand
TTGTTCTGGTCGGCCTCGCTGTCGGCACGCTTTAAAAACCAGAGCTGGTGCTGCTTGAGGGTGCCATCAGCCTGCAGCGTGTTGTAACGCGTGGCCACCGCCGCCTGCTTTTCAAGGCGGTCCAGGTTGGCATTGAGCTCGCGCAGGATGTCTTCAACGCGGGTCAGGTTTTCACGTGTGTCGTGCAGCCGGTTGGCGGTTTCACGGCGGCGCTCCTTGTATTTGGAAACCCCGGCAGCTTCTTCAAGAAACAAGCGCAGCTCTTCGGGCTTGGACTCGATGATGCGGCTGATGGTGCCTTGGCCAATGATGGCGTAGGCGCGCGGGCCCAGACCGGTGCCCAGAAACACGTCCTGCACGTCACGGCGGCGCACCGGCTGGTTGTTGATGTAGTAGCTGCTGGTGCCGTCACGCGTGAGCACACGTTTGACCGCGATCTCGGCGAACTGCCCCCACTGGCCGCCGGCGCGGTGATCGGCGTTGTCGAACACCAGTTCCACCGACGAGCGCGACGACGGTTTGCGGGTGTTGGTTCCGTTGAAGATCACGTCCTGCATCGACTCGCCGCGCAGTTCGCTGGCGCGCGACTCGCCCAGAACCCACCGCACGGCGTCCATGATGTTGGACTTGCCGCAGCCGTTGGGGCCGACCACGCCCACCAGCTGCCCCGGCAACATGAAGTTGGTGGGTTCGGCGAAGGACTTGAACCCCGATAACTTGATGGAATTGAGGCGCACTTGGCTCTAGGGAAAAGGCTGGTGTTGGCAGGAAAACGAAGCCCCCGCAGGGATGGCTCGGATGATACCGGAGCCGTGGAGCGTCCCTGCCGGGCCGGCAATGACAACCGGTTACGCCGCACCCCGATTCGCTCGGGTTTCTGGCATAACCGATTCATGCGAGATTGCATCCCATGAAAACCGTCCGCTTGCCCTGCGGCCAGCAGGTGCCCGCCCTAGGCCAGGGCACCTGGAAAATGGGCGAGGTTCCCGCCTTGCGGGCGGCGGAGCTCGCGACGCTGCAGCGCGGGCTCGACCTCGGACTGACCGTCGTCGACAGCGCGGAGATGTACGGCGAAGGGCTCGCCGAAAGCCTGGTCGGCGAAGCGATCGCCGGCCGGCGCGACGAGGTGTTCCTGGTGAGCAAGGTCTATCCGCACAACGCGTCGCGCAAGTTGATGCGCAAGGCCTGCGAGAACAGCCTGCGGCGGCTGCGGACCGACCACCTCGACCTTTATTTGCTGCACTGGGCCGGCAGCGTGCCGCTGGAGGAAACGCTGGAGGCTTTCGGCGACCTGCAGCGCGCCGGGCTGATCCGCGAGTTCGGCGTCAGCAACCTCGACATGTCCGACATGCGTGAGTTGCGGAGCCTGCCCGGCGGGGAAAGGGTCCAGGTCGACCAGCTGCTGTACAACCTCACGCGCCGCGGCATCGAATTCGACCTGCTGCCCTGGCTTCGCCAGCAAGGCATCCCGTTGATGGCGTACTCGCCGATCGAACAGGGCCGGCTGGTCGCGGACCGGCGGCTGGTGCAGTTCGCCGCACGCCACGGCCGGACGCCCGCGCAGGTGGCGCTGGCCTGGTTGCTGTCCCTGGACGACGTGATCGCCATCCCCAAGACAAGCAGCCGCGCGCGGCTCGAGGAAAACGTCCAGGCCCTGGAGCGTCCCCTGGACGCCGCGGCGCTGGCCGAACTCGACACGCTGTTCCCGCCGCCGAAGGGCCCGGTGCCGCTGGCAATGCTGTGAGTTCTACCCCCGCGCCGGGCCCGCCGCGGGGGCCGCTGCAGCGGTGGCCAGGCGCCGGTCCATCACGGCGAACCATAGCGGCGGCACGGCGGCCAGCAGGATGCAACCCGCGTATCCGGTGGGCAGCTGCGGCCCCGGCAGCGCCCGCAGCTCGGGATAGGGCGTCCACGCGTGCATGTGGTGGTCGGAGTGGCGCTGGAGATTGGCCAGCACACTGTTGCTCAGGACATGGTCGGCATTCCACGCGTGCCCCACGCCGAACGGCTCGCGCTTGCCGTCGGAACTGACTGCGCGCTGCAGGCCGTAGTGCTCGACGTAATTCACCGTTTCCAGCAACAGGATCGCGACTGCCGACTGCCCCAGCCAGAACGCCAGCATCTTCGTGCTGCCCGTCGCCGCGAGCGCGAGGACGAAGGCGAGGTTCAGTGCCCAGCACCAGGCCAGCGGACTGGCCAGCCACGTGCGGCCGGTGCGCTTCAGTTGCTTCGCTTCGAGCCGCCAGCCATCGACGAAGCTCCCGGCCAGGGTGCGCGGCAGGAAGCGCCACAGGCTCTCGCCGCGCCGGGCGCTGGCCGGATCGTCCCAGGTGGCGGCGCGCGCATGGTGGCCGCGGTAATGCTCCACCATGAAGTGGCTGTAGTTGACGCACGTCATCAGCGTCCAGGCCAGCGCACGGTCGCTCCGGCTGCGGCTGTGCCCCAGTTCGTGGGCGAAGGTGATGCCCTGCGCGCCGGCGACGAAGCCCACGGCGAAGGCCATGCCTGCCAGTTCCGGCCAGCTGCTGCGCGGCGCGGCCGCTAAGCCGGCCACCAGCAACGCCAGTTGCAGCGGCACGTACAAGCGCAACAGCCAGGGCAGCCAGGACTGCGGCCCGGCGGGCGGCGGTGAGCGCTGCGCGCCGGGCCACCAGGTATCGACCACGGCGATGACGGCCCAGATGCTCGCGGCCCCCCAGAACATGTTGCCTGGGTGCTGCCCCAGATTCAGCAGAGTCAGGCCCGGCAGCAGCAGGATGAGCAGGAAACGAGCGTCGGACCAACGCCAGGAAGATGCGGTCATGACCGCATTGAAGCATGCCGGGACGCGAGATTCGCTTAGCACCTAGCGCACAGCATCAATGATGTTGGACCTGCCGCAGCCGTTGGAGCCGACCACACCCACCAGCGCGTCGGCCAGCATCAGCAGGTGCTCCTGGTGCTGGAAGGCCAGCCGGTTGAGGTACTTGCGGTCTTCAGCACCGTGATGCCGGCATCGCGCGCGGCGTCTTCGCTGAAACGCAGGAAGCGGCGCAGGCTGTGACGGAACTCGGACAGGGCCCGCAGCTGTTCCTTGGGCAGCAATATTTCAGTGGATCGGGACATTCGGAACCATGCAGTGCTGCGCCACCTATTACAAGCTGGGCACCAGACCATGCCCATAGGGATAGCCCTAGGCGGCAACACAGCGGGAGTGACTAACGTGACGGTGCGGGGCATCACCCGCCCGCCATTGCGATTCAGTCGCAGCCGGCCATCAATCAGAGGAGAGTTTCATGCGGACAAAACCGGGGATCATTTCCCTTGCAGCCGTGCTCTGCACGTCGGGGATGCTTCTGGTGGGTTGCGGTGAGAGCAGCACACTCGCCGCACCAAGCGTCGAGATCCTGTCGTCCAGGGCCGAATGGGTGACCGGGGGCGACGCGCTGGTCGGCATCCGGCCCAGCGCGTCCGGCGCCGCCGTGCGCGCAATGCTCAACGGCAGCGACGTGTCTTCGGCTTTCCGTCCCGATCCGACCGATCCGGGACGGATGGTCGGCCTGATCAGCGGCATGAAGGCGGGCGCCAACACGCTGGTGGCTGACAACGCCGGCGACACTGCAACCCTGACCCTGACCAACTTCCCGGCCAGTGGACCGATGTTCTCTGGCGCGCAGGAAACACCGTTCGCCTGCCAGACCGCGACCTTCCGGATCTATCCGGGCGGCCCGTTCCTGGGCGCACCGACCGATGCGAACTGCTCGGCAGCCACGCGAGTGGACTACGTCTACCTCAATACCGCGACTCCAGCCGCCTTCGTGCCCCTGGCCAACCTGCAGCAGGCGCCTGCCGACGTCGCATCGACAACCACCGATGACGGCAAGACCGTGCCGTTCATCGTGCGGATCGAAACCGGCACCGCCAACCGCGCGATCTACCAGACCGCGGTGCTGCACAACCCGGCAACCTCGTTGGCGCCGACGCCGACGGCTCCGTCAGATGGCTGGAACCGGCGCCTGGTCTACACCTTCGGCGGTGGGTGCACCGGCGGCTGGTACCGCCAGGGCAACAACACCGGCGGCGTGCTCGACACGCCGATCCTGGCCCGCGGCTATGCGATGGCTTCGTCCTCGCTGAACGTCTTCGGCAACAACTGCGGCGACCTGACCGCAGCGGAGTCGATGGCGATGGTCAAGGAGCGCTTCATCGAAAGTTATGGCCGGCCGCGCTACACCATCGGCTGGGGCTGCTCGGGCGGGTCCTACCAGCAGCACCAGATCGCTGACAACTATCCGGGGCTGCTCGATGGCATCCTGCCAGGTTGCAGCTTCCCCGAGGTGGGATTCGCAACGGTGTACTCCATCACCGACATGCGACTGCTCGGCAACTACTTCCAGAACACCGCGCCCAACACGATCTCCGCGGACCTCCAGAAAGCAATCGCCGGCGCCCTGCTGCAGGAAACGATCTACACCGGCACCGTCTATCGCGGCGCCTTGCGCATCGCGCCCGACGAGTTCTGCCCGCCGGAACTGCCGGTTGCCCAGCGCTACAACGCAACGACCAACCCGACCGGCGTCCGTTGCAGCATCTACGAGCACATGATCAATGTCCTTGGCCGCGACCCAGCCACGGGCTTTGCCCGCCGGCCGCTGGACAACGTGGGCGTCCAGTACGGACTGCGCGCGCTGAATCGCGGAGACATTTCGGTCGACCAGTTCCTCGCCATCAACGAGAAAATCGGTGGCTACGATGCCGACGCGCGGTTCCAGGCGGCCCGGACAGTCGCTGACCCGATCGCGATCAGGCAGTCCTACCAGACCGGACGCCTCACCAATGCCGGCGGCGGATTGCGCGAGATCCCGATCATCGACTACCGCGCTTATTCCGACGACAACCCGGTCGGCGACATCCACCAGCGCTACCACTCGTTCTCGATGCGCGAGCGGCTCATGAAGGCCAACGGCAGTGCGGCAAACCAGGTGATGCTGGTCGAGGACTTCCGCTACAGCTACTACTCCAGCGCCAGCCCGCTGCTGATGCGCGCCCTCGGCGAGATGGACAAGTGGCTGGCCGCGATCCAGGCCGACAAGAGCGGCGGAACCAAGCTCGAGAAGGTCGTGCGCAACAAGCCCGCCACGCTGCAAGAGGGCTGCAACACGCGCGCCGCCACCCCGACCTTCATCGCCGAGACGCAGCGCATGGATAGCGGACAGTGCGTGTCAATCTATCCGGTCCCCGGCGCTTCGCGCTATGAAGCCGGCGCCCCGATTGCCGCCGACGTGATCAAGTGCGCCTTGAAGCCGGTGACCATGACCGACTACAGCCCGGCGTTCACCGCGCAGCAGCAGCAACGGGTCAACAGCGTTTTCCCGACGGGAGTCTGCAATTGGGCAGTGCCAGGCGTCGACCAGCAAGGTCTGCGAGGGACCTGGTTGTCGCTCTGACGTCTTCAACCCGCTCCGTTTGCCTCCTGGAGCGGGTGGACTTCACCTGGATGCGATGGTTTCAGTGCCCAGCACCAGGCCAGCGGGTCAATCGGGGCGACGTGCTCAACCCGAAGTGGCGAAGAGCAAAGCCAGCACCAGCGCGGTGTGGCCGAGCAGCCCGGGTGCCAGCGCACTGGCGAAGGCCCAGCCTCCGCTCAACTGGGCGGTGACGCATTTGGCCAGGGCATGGACCGCCAGCGCCCCGCCCAACGCGATGAAGGCCGGCCCCGACGCGGCGGGCGACTGCGCCATCACGGCGGCCGACGCGGCATGCAGCTCGGCCAGCGCGGCGATCAAGGTGGCCGCCAGCAGCCCGGTGTCGCCGAGCCAGGCCGTCAGCCCCTGGACCGCCGCCTGCACGCCCGTGAGCAGCGCCGCCACCAGCGCGGCGCCCGGCAGGCTGAACATGCGTTGCGGGTCCGGAACGGACGGCGCCGTGGCCCGGTCTGGCGTCGCCGTGTGGGCCATGGCGCTGCGCACCATCCACGCTCCCAGCAGGCCCGCCACCCCGGCGCCGGCCAGCACCGGCAGCCACAGGACCGTCAGCCAGGACGGTTGGACCGTGGCGGCCACGGCCAGCAGTTGCAGCAGGGTCGCCACGCAGGACAGCAGCGCCGCGCCGGCGGCGAGCCGGGCCGGAGTCTTGTCAGCCCGCACTTCCATGCCCAATGTGGCGATGGTCGCCGTGCTGGAGACGAAGCCGGACGCCAGCGCCGACAGCATCAGCGCCTGGCGCTCGCGCAGCACCCGCCGGCACAGGTGGGCCAGCGCCTGGATCGCCAGCAAGACCACCAGCAAGGTCGCGATGGTGCGCGGATTGAGCACCAGACCCCACAGCGGTCGGTCCGGCAGCAGCGGCAATGCGATCAGGGCCAGCGCCGCCAGCACGATGCCGTCGCGCAGCTCCGCCGGCTGCAGCCAGTGGCGGGCGAAGTCGTGCATGCGCTCGCGGCCGGCCAGCAGCCCGGTCAGCGTTACCGCCAGTGCCGCTCCCAGCGTCAGGCTGAGGGTGCAGAGGGCGCCGATCACGAACGTCAGCAGCAGCGCCAGCTCGGTGGTGACGCCGGGGTCGCCCGAGCGATCGCGGCGGTAGGCGACGACGGCCAGTGCGGCGACGAAGGCCGCCCCGACCACCGTCAGCCACAGCTGGCCGACCAGCATGGTGGTGGCTCCCATCAGCGCGGCCACCGCGAAGCTGCGAACGCCGGCCAGTGCCCGGCCGGGACCGCTGCCCTTGCGCCGCTCCCGCTCGATGCCCACCAGCAGGCCGCAGCCCAGCGCCACTGCCAATGCGGCCGCGGCCGCGCCCAGCGAAAGAAGGAGCTCAGGCAAGTGATGGCTTTCCGGTCACTGGAGCGATGCTAACCGGCAGGCCCCCGCATCCCATCCCGGATAATGGCGACCCATGAATCCCCTGTTGTCGCGCCTGCAGCCCTACCCGTTCGAACGGCTGCGCGAATTGTTCGCAGGTGTCACGCCCGAGGCAGCCTGCCGCCCGATCAGCCTGGGCATCGGCGAGCCCAAGCACCCGACCCCGGAATTCATCAAGCAGGCGCTGGCCGCGGCTCTGCACGATCCCACCACCGATCTGGCCGCTTACCCGTCCACGGCCGGCACGCCGAGGCTGCGGGAAGCCCTCACCGGATGGCTGCAGCGGCGCTACGGCATGGCGCTCGATCCCGCAACGCAGGTGTTGCCGGTCAACGGCTCGCGCGAAGCGCTGTTTGCGTTTGCCCAGACCGTGATCGATCCCAGGCCCGGGGCCATGGTGGTCTGCCCGAATCCGTTCTACCAGATCTACGAAGGCGCGGTCCTGCTGGCCGGCGCCGATCCGTACTACGCCCCGAGCGACCCGGCCCGCAACTTCGCAGTCGACTATGACGGCGTGCCGGCGGATGTCTGGGCCCGCACCCAACTGCTGTTTGTCTGCTCGCCCGGCAACCCGACCGGTGCGGTGATGCCGCTGGCGGAATGGAAAAAGCTGTTCGAGCTGTCGGACCGGCACGGTTTCGTGATCGCCTCCGACGAGTGCTACAGCGAGATCTACTTTCGGGACGAGCCGCCGCTGGGCGGGTTGGAGGCGGCGGCGAAGCTGGGTCGCGCCGATTTCCGCAACCTGGTCTCCTTCACCAGCCTGTCCAAGCGCAGCAATGTGCCGGGCCTGCGCAGCGGCTTCGTCGCCGGCGACGCCCGCTGGATAAAGCAGTTCCTGCTGTATCGCACCTACCACGGCAGCGCCATGAGCCCGGTGGTGCAGGCGGCCAGCATCGCGGCCTGGGGCGACGAGCAGCATGTGCTGGAAAACCGGGCTTTGTACCGTGCCAAATTCGCGCAAGTGACGCCTTTGCTGGCGCAGGCGCTCGATGTGCGGCTGCCCGATGCCGGTTTCTACCTTTGGGCCAATGTGGGGGAAAGCGACACTGCATTCGCCCGCGACCTGCTGGCTCAATACAATGTCACCGTACTGCCGGGCAGCTACCTCGCCCGCGAAAGTGGCGGCCGCAATCCAGGCTCGAACCACATCCGCATGGCCCTGGTGGCCGGCACAGCCGAATGCGTGGAAGCCGCGCAGCGCATCGTCCAGTTCGTCAAAACCAGATCGAAGTAATTTTCAATGACCCAACAGCTCCAGCAGACCATCGACGCCGCGTGGGAAAACCGCGCCAACATTTCGCCCAAATCGGCGCCCAGGGACGTGGTCGATGCGGTCGAACACGTCATCGCCGCCCTCAACAAGGGCGAAATGCGGGTCGCCACCCGCGAAAGCGTGGGCAAGTGGACGGTCCACCAGTGGATCAAGAAGGCTGTGCTGCTGTCGTTCCGATTGAAAGAGAACGAGGTCATGCGCGCAGGGGAACTTGGCTTCTACGACAAGGTGCAGACCAAGTTCGGCCACCTGACGGCCGAGGAAATGGCCGCCACTGGCGTGCGCGTCGTGCCGCCGGCGGTCGCCCGCCGCGGCAGCTTCATCGCCAGGGGCGCGATCCTGATGCCCAGCTACGTGAACATCGGCGCCTACGTCGACGAGGGCACGATGGTCGACACCTGGGCCACCGTGGGCAGCTGCGCCCAGGTCGGCAAGAACGTGCACCTGTCCGGCGGCGTCGGGCTGGGCGGCGTGCTGGAGCCGCTGCAGGCCAATCCCACCATCATCGAAGACAACTGCTTCATCGGGGCCCGCTCCGAAGTGGTGGAAGGCGTGATCGTCGAGGAGAACTCGGTGATCTCGATGGGCGTGTACCTGGGCCAGAGCACCCCGATCTACGACCGCGCCACCGGCGAGATCAGCTACGGCCGCATTCCCGCGGGTTCGGTGGTGATCTCGGGCAGCCTGCCCAAGGACGGTGGCAAGTACAGCCTGTACGCCGCCATCATCGTCAAGCGCGTCGATGCCCAGACCCGCGCCAAGACGTCGCTGAACGACCTGTTGCGGCCCTGATTCGTGGTCTCCAGTGACTCGAAAAAGCGCCGGACCGCCCCAGTATTGATGAAGGTACATCTATGAGCACGATGGAGCGGATCCTGAGGTTGATGGGCGAGAAGAAGGCGTCGGACATCTACCTGTCCGCCTATGCCCCGGCGATGATCAAGATCAACGGCCAGTGCCTGCCGATCAACGCGCAACTGCTGCCCGCGGACGCGCCGAAGGCGTTGCTGGC
>JACMQP010000024.1 GCA_014376915.1 Ramlibacter sp. | reverse complement strand
CGGCGCGGATGGTGGCCATGAAGGCTGCCACCGACAACGCCGGCAGTGTGATCGGCGAACTCAAGCTGGTCTACAACAAGACGCGCCAGGCGGCGATCACGAAAGAGCTTTCGGAGATCGTGGCCGGGGCCGCGGCCGTTTGAGTTTTACAGATTAATGATTGGAGCAAGACAGATGGCTCAAGCGCAAGCTAATTCCCCGACGAACACCAGCGTTCAGGGCAAGATTGTTCAATGTATCGGCGCGGTCGTGGACGTCGAGTTCCCGCGCGACAAGATGCCCCGCGTGTATGACGCGCTGAAGATGGAGGGCAAGGCCTTGACCCTGGAGGTGCAGCAGCAGCTCGGCGACGGCATCGTGCGCACCATCGCGCTGGGCTCGTCCGACGGCCTGCGCCGCGGCAACATGGTCTACAACACCGACAAGCCGATCACGGTGCCGGTGGGCAAGGCCACGCTGGGCCGCATCATGGACGTGCTGGGCAACCCGATCGACGAGCGCGGCCCGGTGTCTTCCGAGCTGACGGCCTCGATCCACCGCAAGGCTCCTGCCTATGACGAGCTGTCGCCGTCGCAGGAATTGCTGGAAACCGGCATCAAGGTGATCGACTTGATCTGCCCGTTCGCCAAGGGCGGCAAGGTCGGCCTGTTCGGCGGCGCCGGTGTCGGCAAGACCGTGAACATGATGGAGCTGATCAACAACATCGCCAAGGCCCACTCGGGCGTGTCGGTGTTCGCCGGCGTCGGCGAGCGCACCCGTGAAGGCAACGACTTCTATCACGAGATGGCGGACTCCAAGGTTGTCGACCTCGAGAACCTGCCCAACTCCAAGGTGGCCATGGTCTACGGCCAGATGAACGAGCCGCCGGGCAACCGCCTGCGCGTGGCGCTCACGGGCCTGACGATCGCCGAATCGTTCCGCGACGAAGGCCGCGACGTGCTGTTCTTCGTCGACAACATCTACCGTTTCACGCTGGCCGGCACCGAAGTGTCGGCGCTGCTGGGCCGGATGCCTTCCGCGGTGGGCTACCAGCCGACTCTGGCCGAGGAAATGGGCCGCCTGCAGGAGCGGATCACGACGACCAAGGACGGCTCGATCACATCGATCCAGGCTGTGTACGTCCCTGCGGACGACTACACCGACCCGTCGCCTGCCACCACCTTCGCGCACCTGGACTCCACCGTGGCGCTGTCGCGAGAGATCGCCTCGCTGGGCATTTACCCGGCGGTGGACCCGCTGGATTCGACCAGTCGCCAGCTCGATCCGCTGGTCGTGGGCGAAGACCACTACAACACGGCACGCGCCGTGCAGAACACGCTGCAGCGCTACAAGGAATTGCGCGACATCATCGCGATCCTGGGCATGGATGAACTGGCGCCGGACGACAAGCTGATCGTGGCGCGCGCGCGCAAGATCCAGCGTTTTCTGTCGCAGCCGTTCCACGTGGCCGAAGTGTTCACCGGCTCGCCCGGCAAGTACGTGCCGCTGGCGGAAACCATCCGCGGCTTCAAGATGATCGTTGCCGGCGAATGCGACCACCTGCCCGAGCAGGCGTTCTACATGGTCGGCACGATCGACGAGGCGTTCGAAAAGGCCAAGAAGGTCTAAGCCAGCGACTTTGCGGGACAGACCTTCAGCTCTGCCCCCAACTGATTAAGGAAAAGCATGGTCGACTCCACCCACACCATCCACGTCGACGTGGTCAGCGCCGAGGAGTCGATCTTCTCCGGCGAGGCCCGCTTCGTGGCGCTGCCCGGCGAGGCCGGCGAGCTCGGGATCTACCCGCGCCACACCCCGCTGATCACGCGCATCCGGCCCGGTTCGGTGCGCATCGAGATGGCCGACGGCTCCGAAGAATTCGTGTTCGTCGCCGGCGGCATCCTGGAAGTGCAGCCCAACTGCGTCACCGTGCTGTCCGACACCGCCATCCGCGGCAAGGACCTCGATGAGGAAAAGGCCAACGGCGCCCGTGCCGCCGCGGAGGAAGCCTTGCGCAACGCCAAGGGCGAGATCGACGTGGCCAAGGCCCAGTCGGAACTTGCCATCCTCGCCGCCCAGATCCAGGCGCTGCGGAAGTACCGGAAAAAGTAAAGGACGTTGCGGGGCAGACCTTTGGCGTGCCGGACTTGATCCGGCATCCAAACCTACCCCAGCACCGGCTCGTCCGGCAATTCGTTGCGATTGCCCTGACCTGCGGCTGCCGGGAAGTGCTGCACCAGCAGTGCCGAGACTTCTTCCAGCGCCTGCGTCAGACCGTCCTCGAAGCGGAGCTCCCGGAAGGCGCTGCCCATGCGTTGCACCATAGCGCTCCAGTCGGCCGCCGGCACGCGGCCGCTCAGACCCCGGTCGGCGACGATCTCGATTGCGTGCTCGGCCAGCAGCAGGTAGATCAGTACGCCGTTGTTGTCTTCGGTGTCCCACATCCGCAGCTTGCCGAACATCGCCACCGCACGCTCGCGCGCCTTCGCGTCGCGCCAGATGTAGCTGGTCGGCAGACTGGCTTCCACGCAGATGCGGATCTCGCCGTTGTGGCGGCTTTCGCTGGCCGCCACCCGCTGCTTCAGCCGTTCGAGCAGCGCGGGCGGAATCGCCTTGCGAGTGTCGTCCTCGTCGCGCATGCGATGCCGCAGCAGGCGGCCGAGACGGGATGTCAAGGAGGGCTTCGTCATCACCAGTCTCCCGACGCGCCGCCGCCGCCGAAGTCGCCGCCCCCGCCCGAGCCGAAGCCGCCCGAGCCAGCGCCGGAAAATCCGCCGCCGCCCGAACCCCAACCGCCACCGGCCATGCCACCCAGGACACCGCCTAAGGCCGAGCGGCGGCCGGTGGAATTGCCGGTTGCCATGCCGCCGGACAGCAGCGTGTACAGCAACGCGACGACACCGGCAACGCCGGCGACCGCGATGCTGGAGGTGATGGCCATCGCGATGGCGCCCACACCGCCGCCAACCGCCAGCGAGCCGATCTTGCGCCCGAGGATGCGGCGTACCACGGCGCCACCGACCGGCACGGCGATGAACAGGAAGATCGCCAGATCCATCCAGTCGAAGCCGCCGCCACCTTGATTGCGCTGCGCCTTCGCCGCCGGCGGAGCGGGCAGCGCCTCGCCATTGATCCGCGCGATCAGCATTTCGGCCGCGGCCTGCAGGCCCGCTGCGTAATCGTCCTTGCGAAAGTTGGGCGTGATCGCCTGCTCGATGATCTGGCGCGCAGCCAGGTCCGGCACGGCGCCTTCCAGCGTCTTGGCCACTTCGATGCGGACCTTCCGGTCGTTCTTGGCGACGACCAGCAGCACGCCGTCGCCGACTCCCTTGCGGCCGATCTTCCAGTCGTTGGCGACGCGGTTGGCGTAGCTGGAGATGTCCTCGGGCAGCGTGCTGGGAACCAGCAGGAAGGCGATCTGGGTCCCCTTGTCGCGTTCAAAGGCGGCCAGCTTGTCGTCCAGCCCCTTCAGCTGAATGGCATCGAGCGTGCCCGTTGTGTCGATCACCCGCGCCGTCAGCGCCGGGACCGGTAGCACGCCCTGCGCCAGCGGCGTCCCCAGCCAGACGAAGGCCGCGCACAGGAATAGCCAGACTGCTCTCAAGTGGCTACTTCTTGGTGCCGAAGTCGACCTGCGGCGGGGTGGAGATCTGGGCTTCGTTCTGCACCGTGAACACCGGCTTCGGCGGGTACTTGAAGACCATGGCGGTCAGGTTGGTGGGGAAGCTGCGCGACAGCACGTTGTATTCCTGCACGGTGGCGATGTAGCGGTTGCGGGCCACCGTGATGCGATTCTCCGTCCCTTCGAGCTGCACCCGCAGGTCGCTGAAGCCCTTGTTGGCCTTCAGGTCGGGGTAGCGCTCGCTCACCACCATCAGCCGGCTGAGCGCGCTGGAGAGCTCGCCCTGGGCCTGCTGAAATTTCTGGAACGCCGCCGGGTCGTTCAGCGTCTCGGGCGTCACCTGGATCGAGGTCGCCCGGGCCCGGGCCTCGACCACCTTGGTCAGCGTCTCCTGCTCGAAGTTGGCCTCGCCCTTGACGCTGGCCACGATGTTCGGGATCAGGTCGGCGCGTCGCTGGTACTGGTTCAGGACCTCGCTCCAGGCCGATTTGCTGGCTTCGTCGAGCCGCTGGAAGTCGTTGTAGCCGCAACCGGTCAGGGCCAGGACCGTCGCGATGCACAGGAGCCAGCGTTTCATGGATTCATCCTTATTTTCGGGAACGGGAACGGTAGCATAGATGCATGCGCCATGGCCCGATTCAAGCCCTGCAGGCCGCCTCGCGCGGGCCGTCACCGGGCCCGTCGCTGCCGCCGGTGCTGATCGCCGGCGCCACCGGCGTGCTTGGCAACGAAGTGCTGCGCCGACTGGCCGGCTCCGGCAACTACGGCCCGGTTCAGGTGCTGGCGCGCGAGCCCGTGACCCAAGGACTGCGTGGGCTCGCCTGCGTGGTGGTGCCGCCGGAGCTGGACCAGCCCTGGCCGGTGCTCGCGGCGCGGATCGGGGTGATCCTGTTCGAGCCGCCGCGCCCGTTCTACGACCGCGAGCGGGCGCTGTGGACGCCGCGTCCAGACCAGTTGCCCACGCTCGCCCGCTGGATGCGCGGCTGCGGCGTGACCACGCTGGTGGTGGTGCTGCCCCATGCGCAGGGCCGGTTGCCGGACGCGCTCAAGCGCGGACTGGCGACGCTCGACGAGCACACCGTGGCGACGCTCGGATTCGAGCGGGTGCTGTTCGTGCGCTCGGCGAAAAAGTCCGAACCCGCGGCACCGGACGGCCTGCTGGCTGGCACGGCGCACTGGATGCTGTCGACGCTGCGCTTCATGGTGCCGTCCAGCGAGCAGCCGGTGCGGGCCACCAGGGTGGCGGAACTGGTCGCATGCGCGCTGCAGATGGCGCCCCATGGCATCCATGTGGCCGCGCCCGACCTGGTGTGGCGCGCTTCCCAGGGCAACCTGCAGGCGCTGGTGGCAGCCTGGCTGGGTCGCTGAAAGCAGGCAAACTCACGCCCATGCGCAAGAGCAAAATTCCGGCGAGCCTGCAGGGCAACCCCGATGACATCGAAGCGGCCTTCTACGAGGCGCTCCAGACCGGCGACATCGACAAGCTCATGGCCTGCTGGGCCGACGAGGACGAGATCGTCTGCATCCATCCCGGCGGGCCACGCGTGATCGGGGCCGGCGCCATCCGCGCCACTTTTGCGGCCATGTTCGCTAACGGCAGCATCCGTGCCTGGCCCGAGCGCGTGCGCAAGACCGAATCGCTGGCCAGCTCGGTGCACAACCTCCTGGAGCGGGTAGAAGTGCCCTCGCCGGAAGGCCCGAAGAACGCATGGGTGATCGCGACCAACGTCTACCTCAAGACCGCGCAAGGCTGGCGCCTGGTCACCCACCATGCGAGCCCGGGCACCGAAAGCGAAGTGCAGGAAGTGTCGATCACGCCCCAGGTCCTGCACTGACGCCGGCCATGAACTATGTCGCTCCGTGGTGGCTGCCCGGGGGCAACCTGCAGACCATCTGGCCTGCGCTGTATGCGCGTCGCGGCCGCGGCCCGCGGCCCGACTACCGGCGCGAGCGCTGGCCGACGCCGGACGGGGATTTCGTCGATGTGGATTGGCTCGTTCAGGAAGCACGCCCAAGGCCGCTCCTGGTGCTGTTCCACGGTCTCGAAGGCTCGTCCCGGAGCCACTACGCCGAGGCTTTCGCCGACCACGCGCGCGAGCACGGCATGGCATTCGCGGTGCCGCACTTCCGGGGCTGCAGCGGCGAGCTCAACCAGGCGCCGCGGGCCTACCACTCCGGCGACCATGAGGAAATCGGCTGGATGCTCGGGCGGCTGCGCGCCGCGCATCGCGGCCCGATGGTCGCTGTCGGCGTGTCACTCGGTGGCAATGCCTTGCTGCGCTGGGCGGCTGAAGCCGGGGAGTCGGCGAGCCAGTGTGTGCGCGCCGTGGCTGCGGTCTGTTCGCCGATCGACCTCGCCGCCGGCGGCTGGGCCATTGGGCGCGGCTTCAATCGCATGGTCTACACCACGATGTTCATGCGCAGCATGAAACCCAAGGCGCTGGCCAAACTGGACCAGCACCCGGGCTTGTTCGACCGGGCCCGGTTGCTGGCGGCACGTGACCTGCGCGATTTCGACGACCTGTTCACGGCGCCGCTGCACGGGTTCAGGAACGCCGACGACTACTACACCCGTGCGTCAGCCAAGCCGCATTTGCACCGCATCCGCATTCCCGCGCTGGTGCTCAATGCGCGCAACGATCCATTCGTGCCCGCCTGGAGCCTGCCGGTGCAGCGGGAAGCCGGCGACTACGTGACGCTGTGGCAGCCGGCGCACGGTGGACATGTCGGGTTTCCCGACGGGCATTCGCCGGGCCACGTGCGGCGGATGCCGGATGAAGTCGGCGGCTGGCTGCGCAAGGCTCTGGTTTAGCCCGGCCGTCGCGTCAGCATCGAGAGCTGCGGCCGGGCGGCCCGCGCGGTCGCGCACCCAGGCATTGACGAAGATCGGTGCTCCTGGGGTCGGCCCGCTCACGATGCTGGCGCCGGTGTTCAAGAGGCAGACCAGTGCCGACAGGCCGAGTGAGTCGCCGCCAGCACGACCTCGTTGTGCGATGCGATCGTCAGCAGGCGTGCGCGATGACCGCGCACGCCTGCTGGTACTCGGCCCCGGTCAGCGTGGCCGACATGATTTCGCGGAAGCGTGGATCCGCGGCGCGCTCCAGTTCGGCCAGCACCGTTGCCGTCACTTCCTGTTCGTTGCCGATGATCGTGGTCCGCCCGGCTTACTGGGCAACGGGTCCGGCCGACGCCGGGGCGGGTCACTGGGCGCGGCCGGTGGCGCCCGCGGCCGGTGGCTCGCGCACCACCGGTGGCCGGACCGGCGGTAGTCGCACCGCGGCCTGCCGCGCGGCCGCTGAAGCTGCGGGCTTCAACGCGGACGCCGAACGGGCGGCCGTGGGCGGCGTCACCGCGGATGCGGCCGGCGCCGCCGAGGCGGCTGGCCTGGCCACCGAAGCGGCGGGCGTCCCGGCGGGAGCGGCACCGGAGGCCGGCAACGACGCCGACACCACCGCGTCGATCGAGGCCGGCGGGATCAGCGACGGGGTCGCGGCGGCCATTGCGGCCGCGGTCGCCGCTGCGGCTGTCGCGGCGCTGCCGGCGGGCGGCCACGCGAACTCAGCGGCGCTGCGCGGCTTGCCGATCGGCGTCGTGGCCTTGCCTTGGCGTACCGCCGCCATGTCTTCCTCGCTCGGATACAGGCCGGCCAGCCAGTAGTCGAAGGCGCGGCGGACGATCGGCGCCGCGTTCTGGCCGCCGAAGCCGGAGTTCTCCACCACCATGGCGATGGCGATCTTCGGGTCGTCGGCTGGCGCGTACGCCATGAACAGCGCGTGGTCGCGATGGCGCTCGTCGATCGCCGCAGCGTTGTACTTCTCGCCCTGCTTGATCTTGATCACCTGCGCGGTGCCGGTCTTGCCGCCGCTGGTGTACGCGGCGCCGCGGAACGATGCGGCGGACGTTCCCTCGACGTTCACGCCCACCAGCGCATTGCGGATCACGGCGATGTTCTGGGGCTTGGCGCTAAGCTGGCCGACGGTCTCGCGCATGGCGCCGGCCTTGGGCGCGCGGGTGACGATGTCCACCACTTGGTGCACCAGGTGCGGCCGCATCTTCACTCCGTTGTTGGCCAGCACCGCTGTCGCCGCCGCCAGCTGCAGCATGGTGAAGTTGTTATAGCCCTGGCCGATGCCAAGCGAGATGGTTTCGCCGGCGTACCACTTCTGCTGCTCAGGCTTGCGGTAAGCGGCGCGTTTCCAGCGGGTCGACGGCAGCAGCCCGCGCGACTCGCCCTGGATGTCGATGCCGGTCAACTCGCCGAAGCCGAAGTGCTGCAGCTGGTCGTGCATCAGATCCACGCCCATGTCGTTGGCCAGGATGTAGTAGTAGGTGTCGCACGACTGCACGATCGACTTGTACATGTCGACCGAGCCGTGGCCGCCTTCCTTGTCGTCGCGGAAACGGTGGCCGCCGAACATGAAGTAGCCGGGGTCGGAAATCGATTGCTGCGGCGTGCGCTTGCCGCTCTCCAGCGCAGCCAGCGCCATGAACGGCTTGAAGGTGGAGCCGGGCGGGTAGGTGCCCCGCAGCGCGCGATTCAGCAGCGGCTTGTCCGGCGACTCGTTCAGGGCCTGCCAGTTCTCGCTGTCGATGCCTTCGACGAACAGGTTCGGGTCGAAGGTTGGCTTGCTGACGAAGGCCAACACCTCGCCGGTCTTCGGATCGATCGCCACCAGCGCGCCGCGCCGGTCCCCGTACAGGTCCTCGATCAGCTTCTGCAGCTTGATGTCGATCGACATCACCACGGTGTTGCCGGGCGTCGCCGGATTGCTTGCGAGCTTGCGTACGGCGCGGCCGCCGGCGGAGGTTTCCACCTGTTCGACGCCGGTGATGCCGTGCAGCTGCTGCTCGTAGCTCTGCTCGACACCCAGCTTACCGATGTATTCGGTGCCGCGATAATTGGCCTCGTCCTCGCCCGCGTCGATGCGCTCCTTCTCGGCCTGGTTGATGCGCCCGATGTAGCCGATCACATGGCTGGCCAGTTCGCCCCATGGATAGTTGCGGAACAGCCGGGCCTTGATGTCGACGCCGGGGAAGCGATAGCGCTGGGCGGCGAAGCGCGCCACTTCCTCGTCGGTCAAACGGGTGCGGATCGGCAGCGACTCGAAGCTTTTCGATTCGTCCAGCAACTTCTTGAAGCGGCGCTTGTCGCGCGGCTGGATGTCGATCACCTGGCCCAGCGCCTCGATCGTCTTGTCCAGGGTCTGGTCGATCCGTGAAGGCGTGATCTCGAGCGTGTAGGCCGAATAGTTGCTGGCCAGCACGATGCCGTTGCGGTCTAGGATCAGCCCCCGGTTCGGGACCACCGGCACGATCGCCGTGCGGTTGTTCTCAGCCTGCTCGCTCAGGTCCTCGTGCCGCACCACCTGCAGGTACACCAGCCGCGCCGCCAGCAGCGTGAAGGCCACCAGCACGCAGATGCTGAGAACCAGCACCCGCAGCCGAAAGCGCGACAGGTCGGCCTCGACGTTGCGCATCTCCGTCATCGGCAACCCCTGATCCGATGGTCTGGCCCGTCAGACCTGAACAGTTGGGGACAGAGCAGTGCTCTGCGCTGTCGCGCGCGCGGCTGGACTGTGCCACAGGGTTTCATAAGGGCCGATTTTCGTCGGGGTCTGGGGCGCGGCGTTGGGGCGCGAGCAAGACCACGCTGATAACCGGCCACAGCACCGCTTCGAGCAGCGGCGCCAGCAGGAGGTAGAGCCCAGGAAAGGCGCCGCCGGCGGCCATCCGCAGCGCCAGCTCGATGGCGTGGGCGGCGACGAACAGCGGCAGCAACTGCACCGCCTGCGACGGCACCGAAAACCACAGCAGCCGGCGGTGGATGGTGATCGCGAAGAAGCTGAGCGCCGTGTAGGCCAGCGCGTGCTGGCCCAGCAGTGCAGCCTGGTGGACATCCATCAACAGGCCGAAGAAGAACGCCACACCGATGCCCACGCGCTGCGGCTGGTGCACGCTCCAGAACACCAGCACCACCGCCACGATGTCCGGCAGCCAGGGCGTGCGGCCCAGGGGCAGCATGTTGGCGATCAACGCCAGCAGCAGGCTGCCCCAGATGAAGAGCGGATTGGCGGGCAGCAGCAGCTGCTGGCCCGGTCGCATGATCATTTGCGCAGCCCCTTCCTGGCCGGAACCACCTCGTCGGGCACCGGCCGGGCTGGAATCTGCGCGGCGACGGGCTTGAGCACCATGACGTGGCGCGCCCCATCCACCAGCGCCTGCGGCGAGCAGGAGATGCGGGCGAAGGCCGAGTCGGCGCGGCGTTCCACGCTGACCACCCGGGCCACCGGCAGCCCGGGCGGATAGACGCCGTCGACGCCGCTGGTGGTGAGGATGTCGCCGGCCTGGACGTCGGCATTGCCGGCCATGAAGCGCAGTTCGAGCGAGCCGCCCCGGGTGATGGGGTCGCCGAAAGCCACGCTGCGAGCCCCGGTCCGGGCGTTCAGCACCGGGATCGCATGGTCGCGGTCGGTGACCAGCGTGACTTCGCTGATCAGCGGATGGACGCGCGTCACCTGGCCCAGCACGCCGGATTCGTCGATCACCGGAGAGCCCGCCGTGATGCCCTGGGTCATGCCCTTGTTGATGATGACGCGGCGGGTGTACGGGTCGGCGGCGTCGTAGAGGACTTCCGCCGCTTCCGCCGGCGTGGTGATGCGCTCGCGCAGCGCCAGCAGGTTGCGCAGGCGCGTGTTTTCCTGGGCCAGCTGTTCCACCTGGCTGGCCCGCTGCGATTGCAGTGCCAGCTTCTGGCGCGCCGCGGCTTCGTTGGCCTGCGCCGATGAAAGGGATTCGAAATAGCGGCCGGCGCTCCTGATCAGCTGGACCGGCCCCATGGCGACCATCTGCACCGGGTACAGCAGCGTCGCCACGGCGGCGCGCAGCGGCTGGGTGACCTTGAAGCGGGCGTCCGCCACCATCAGGAACAGCGCCAGCGCGCTGCAGACCATGAGCTTGGACAGGGACGAGGCGCCCTGCCGGAAGAATGGCGGAGGGGTCCTGTCCAGCGTACCGAGCGGCATCGCTGCTCCGCGAGGTTATTCGCTGGTAAAGATCGAGCCGAGCCGGTCCATGCGCTCGAGCGCGATGCCGCAGCCTCGCACCACGCAGGTCAGGGGATCTTCGGCCACCAGCACCGGCAGGCCGGTTTCCTCGGCCAGCAGCCGGTCCAGGTCGCGCAGCAGGGCGCCGCCGCCAGTGAGCATCATGCCGCGTTCGGCGATGTCCGCGCCCAGCTCCGGCGGGGTCTGCTCCAGTGCGTTCTTGACCGCCGAGACGATGTTGTTCAGCGGATCGGTGAGCGCTTCCAGGATTTCGTTGGAGGAGATGGTGAACGAGCGCGGGACGCCTTCGGAAAGGTTGCGGCCCTTGACTTCCATTTCCTTGACTTCGCTGCCAGGGAATGCGGAGCCGATGTTCTTCTTGATCGCTTCGGCCGTCGGCTCGCCGATCAGCATGCCGTAGTTGCGGCGGATGTAGCTGATGATCGCTTCGTCGAACTTGTCGCCGCCGACCCGGACACTGCCCTTGTAGACCATGCCGCCCAGCGAGATCACGCCGACTTCGGTGGTGCCGCCGCCGATGTCGACCACCATCGAGCCGGAAGCTTCGGAGACCGGCAATCCGGCGCCGATCGCGGCGGCCATCG
>JACMQP010000210.1 GCA_014376915.1 Ramlibacter sp. | reverse complement strand
TGCCGCTGTGCCCCGCAGCGGCATTTTTCATTGTCGGGGCCATGTAGAGGACCACCATGTACAAAAACCTCGCTGCCGCGTTCGCGGCCGCCTGTTGTTTGCTTCCCGCCCATTCGCAACCCGCCCAGCCGGACGCTCCCCTGAAGGTCGGCTTTGTCTATGTCACCCCGGTCAGTGACGCCGGCTGGGTGCGCCAGCACGAGGAGGGCCGCATGGCCGTCGACGCCGCTTTCGGCGGCAGAGTGAAGACCACCTTCGTCGAGAACGTCGCCGAGGGCCCGGACGCCGAGCGGGTGATCCGAGACATGGCTGCCACCGGCCACAAGCTGATCTTCACGCCCAGCTTCGGCTACATGGAGCCGACGCTCAAGGTGGCGAAGGACTTTCCGAACGTGAAGTTCGAGTCGATCACCGGCTACAAGACCGCGCCCAACGTCGCGACGGCCAATGCCCGCTACTACGAAGGGCGCTACCTGGCCGGCGTGGCAGCGGGCCGGATGTCGAAGACCCAGGTGGCCGGCTACGTCGCCGGCTTCCCCATCCCCGAGGTGCTGCAGGGCATTAACGCGTTCACGCTCGGCCTGCGCTCGGTGGCGCCGAAGGCGGTGGTCAAGGTGATCTGGCTCAACACCTGGTTCGATCCGGCGAAGGAGCGCGAGGCGGCGATGACGCTGTTCAACCAGGACGCCGACGTCATCGCCTTCCACACCGCATCCACGGCGGTGATGGCGGCGGCGCAGGAGCGCGGCAAGCTGGCCGTCGCCTACCACTCCGACATGCGCAAGGTCGCACCCGACGCACAGCTCGTCGCTGTCACCCACCACTGGGGCGATTACTACAAGGCCCGCGTGCAGGCCGTGCTGGATGGCAGCTGGAAGAGCGGCAACGTCTGGGGCGGCGTCAAGGACGGGATGATCCGGGTCGGCGAGTTCGGCACCCGGGTGCCCAAGGCGGTGCAGGACGACGTGCTGGCGCGGCAAAGGGACATCGCCGCGGGCCGGCTCAAGCCGTTCGCCGGTCCGATCACGGACAACGAAGGCACGCTGGTCATCCCCAAAGGCAAGGCTCTGACCGATCCGCAAATACTGGGGATGAACTTCCTGGTCTCGGGCGTGCAGGGAAAGATCGCAAAATAGCCGGATGCAAGCCTATCGCGCCGGGATCCTTCGCTTCGCCGACGACCGGTCGGCCGTGTACGACGCCGATGGACTGCTGGTGGTGGGACCCGACGCCGGTGGCCGGCAGGTGGTGCGCGCGGTCGGCCTGTATCCGGAGCTGGCGGACCGCTTCCCCGGCGTGGCCGTGGAGCATTTTCCGGGCCGGATCATCGCGCCCGGGTTCATCGACCTGCACATCCACTTTCCGCAGACCGACGTGATCGGTTCGCCTTCCACCGGCTTGCTGCCATGGCTGGAGGATTACACCTTCCCGCAGGAGGCGCGCTACTCGGATCCAGCCCATTCGGATGCGATGGCCACGGTGTTCCTTGACGAACTGGCGCGCCACGGCGTCACCACTGCCCTGACGTTTTGCACGTCGCACCCCGGGTCGGTCGACTCCCTGATGTCGCAATCGCAGCGGCGCGGCATGCGGATGATCGCCGGCAAGGTGCTCCAGGACCGGCATTCGCCCGACGGCGTGCGCGACGAAACGGAGCAATCCCTGCGCGACACCGAAGCGCTGATCCAGCGCTGGCACGGAGTCGACCGTCTGGGCTATGCCATCACGCCGCGCTTCGCCCCCAGCTGCACCGAGGCCCAGTTGCGCGGGGCGGGCGAACTGGCGGCGAAATATCCGGACGTCTGGATCCAGTCGCACGTGGCCGAGAACAGGGACGAGGTCGCCTGGGCCCGGCAGCTCTTTCCCGACGCGCGCAGCTACCTTGCGGTGTACGAGAGTTTCGGCCTGATGCGCGACCGCGCCATCTACGCCCATTGCATCCACTTCGACGACGCCGACCGCGCGCTGATGCGCTCCACCGGCGCCGCCGCGGCGGTCAGCCCGACCAGCAACCTGTTCCTGGGCAGCGGCTTCTTCGACTTCGAGGGCGCCGACCGCATCGGCTTCAAGCACGGCTTGGCGAGCGACGTCGGGGGCGGCACCAGCTTCAGCCCGTTCCACACCATGCTGGCGGCCTACTACGTCGGCCGCGAGGGGCAGACCAAGCCCGGCGTCTCGCTGTCGCCGCAGAACCTGTGGTGGCGGCACACGGCGGGCGCAGCGCAGGCGTTGGGACTGGACGGCACGGTGGGCAACCTGCAGCCCGGTTGCGAGGCGGACTTCGTCGTGCTCAATCCGCAGGCGATGCCGCTGCTGGCGCGCAAAGTGGGCCACGCCGCCAGCCTGGACGAGCTGCTGTTCGCCATGATCGTATTGGGCGACGACCGCATCGTGGAGAGGACCGTGATTGCAAAAACTACAATGGCGCCAGGAGTGAGAACATGACGATCAAGAGCGACAAGTGGATCCGCAGGATGGCCGAGCAGACCGGCATGATCGAGCCGTTCGAGCCGGGCCAGGTGCGCGAGCGCGACGGCCACAAGATCATCAGCTACGGCACCTCGAGTTACGGCTACGACATTCGCTGCGCGCCCGAGTTCAAGGTCTTCACCAACATCCACAGCACCGTGGTCGACCCGAAGAACTTCGACGAGAAGAGCTTCGTCGACATGCATGGCGACTTCTGCATCATCCCGCCCAACAGCTTCGCGCTGGCGCGCACCATGGAGTACTTCCGCATCCCGCGCAACGTGCTGACCATCTGCCTGGGCAAGAGCACCTATGCGCGCTGCGGCATCATCGTCAACGTCACGCCGTTCGAGCCCGAGTGGGAAGGATTCGTGACGCTGGAGTTTTCCAACACGACGCCGCTGCCGGCCAAGATCTATGCCGGCGAGGGCTGCGCCCAGGTGCTGTTCTTCGAGAGCGACGAGGTCTGCGAGACCAGCTACAAGGACCGCGGCGGCAAGTACCAGGGCCAGCGCGGCGTCACGCTGCCCAAGGCCTGAAGCTCAGCCGCGGCACGCCCCACGCCGCGCCGCACCGGTGTACGCTCGTGAGCCCTCAATTAGGAATGCACATGAACGTCCTCATGGTTCTGACCTCGCACGACCAGCTCGGCACCACCGGCAAGAAGACCGGCTTCTGGCTCGAAGAATTCGCCGCGCCTTATTACGTCCTGAAAGACGGTGGCGCCAGCATCACGCTGGCGTCGCCGCGCGGCGGCCAGCCGCCGCTGGACCCCAAGAGCGACGAGGCCGATTCGCAGACCGATGCCACCCGTCGCTTCAAGCAGGACAAGGCGGCGCAGGCGGAACTGGCCAGCACAAAAAAGCTGGCGGACGTTTCGGTCGCCGGCTTCGACGCCGTGTTCTATCCCGGCGGCCACGGCCCGCTGTGGGACCTGGCCAGCGACAAATCGTCGATCGCATTGATCGAGGCGATGCAGGCTGCCGGCAAGCCGGTGGCCGCCGTCTGCCATGCACCGGCGGTGCTGCGGGACGTCAAGGGGCCTGACGGCAAGCCGCTGGTCGCGGGCAAGCGGGTGACCGGCTTCACCAACACCGAGGAAGAGGCGGTCGGCCTGACTGCGGTCGTGCCCTTCCTGGTCGAAGACATGCTCAAGAGCAAGGGCGGCGATTATTCGAAGGGCGGCGACTGGCAGTCGTATGTGCTGACCGACGGCATTCTCATCACCGGGCAGAACCCGGCGTCGTCCGAAGCGGCGGCCAAGGCGCTGCTGGAACTGCTCGAGCGCAAGCGCTAGCAATCACTGCGGCAGGAAGCCGGTGGCGCGGAGCAGCTGCATCGCCGGCGCCGTCGCCAGGAAGTCCAGCAGCAGCCTGGCGGCCGGCCGCTCGCTCGCTGCCGCGGCCGAATAGCCGGTGATGAGCGCGTACGGCGCCGGCAGCGCGCCCACCATGGTGATGCCTTCGTGCTGCAGGATCTCGCTGGACTGGCTCACGCCCAGCGCGTACTTGCCGGTCGAGACGTCCTTGATGACGTCGACGCCGAAGGGGAGCACGTGGATCCGCGGTTGCAGCGCCTCCCGCAATCCGAGCTGGACCAGCACTTTGTCGAAATGCGTGCCGGCGGTGGCACCGCGGGCCGGATCGGCATAGGCGATGGTGGGCGCCTGCTGCAGCGCCTGCCGCAAAGCTTCGGGCGTGGAGATGTCGGGCACGGCAGCGCCGGCGGGCACTGCCAGCGACACCGCAACGCTGCCGATGGCTAGCCGCTGTGTCCCGGCCAGCCGGCCGGCGGCGCCGAGCTGGGCGATCGCGCTGTCGCTCAGCACCACAACGTCGGCGCTCGTGCCGGATGCGGCTTTCAGCACCCGGTCGCGCTGGGCGCCGACGGTGTCGTAGCTGGCGCGCAGGGTGTGGCCGGTGGCGCGCTGGAATTCCGGCGCGAGCTGCTCCAGTGCCGTTTTCGCCGCGCCGGCCGCCAGCACGCGCACGTCGTCGGCGTGGGCCGCGCCGGCACCGGCCAGGGCCAGCAACGCAACGCTCAGGGTGGCTCGGAAGCCGCGGTTCAGATTGGTCTTCATGGCGTCTCCAGTGGATCGATGGCGCACCGGGCGGCCGCGAGGTCCCAGCCAGCCCAGCCGCAACTCTTGAATAGCACCGGCCCGGGAGAGCTGGAGCCGGGATCCAGCACAACGGCGCGCAGATCCTGATAACGCGACACATCCAGCCCGGCCTGGAGCAGGTCGCCGGCCTCGTGCCGCGCATCGGGCGTGTCGACCACGATGCTGCCGTGGTCCGCAAAGTGGCGGCACAGCGCAGGATCGAGCTCCACCATCGCCAACGTGAAAGCGCCGACGGCGGCGATGAATGCGTCGGCGCGCGGCAGGGCGCGCAGCACCACGCCGCTGGCCGGCGTGCAGGTGACCACCAGCGGGCAGTCGGCCAGCTGGGCGTCGGCGTCGCGGACGACGGACGCGACCAGACCCAGCGCGCCGGCGTGATCGGCCAGCGCCTGCGCGCTTGCGGGCGTGCGCGATGCGATCCGCACCTCGTTGACGCCCAGCCCCTGGGCGAACGCTTCCAGGTGCGCCAGCCCCTGAGCGCCGGCGCCGACGATCAGCAACGGGCCGCGTGGGTTGGGCGCCAGCCGCTGCGCCGCCAGCAGCGTCACGGCGGCCGTGCGCCGCGCCGTGACCGTGGGTCCGTCCAGGATCAGCCGGCGCTGGCCGGTGGCGACGTCGAACACCAGCACGTCGCCCTGGATCGAGGGGCGGCCGCTGCCGGCGTTGGCGGGGGTGAAGGTGATCAGCTTGGTCATCGCCAGCCGGGCGTCGAACGCCGGCATCACGAACAGGCTGCCGCCCCCCGGCAGCGCCTGCACCAGCCGCACCGGCACCCGGACTGAGCCGTCCGCCAGCAGGGCGGCGATTTCTTCCGCCAGCGCCGGGTAGGGCAGGCGGGCGGCAGTTTCGGCAGGAGAGAGCAGAGCGGTCATGCGCGCGGTCGATTCGGTTCTGGAGCTGGGCAGCAGCGATTCTGTCCTACGTCACGACGGGGGAACGACGCTAGCTTGCGGAAAGGGCGGGACCTAGCATCGCTGAATCAATCAAGGAGCTGCTGTCATGTTGTCCCGAACCGTGAACCAGATCAATCAGTCCCCATGGGGCAGGCTGGTGTGGGCCGGAGTCGCAGTGCTGGCGCTGGTCCAGGTGGTGTTTTTCTATCGCCTGTGCACCGGTCAGGTGGCCCGGGCGCAGGCCCGAGAAACGATTGCCGTTCAGCAGGGCAATGCGCTTGCCGATTGCCTCGACTACCTCCGCAACTCGACGATTTCGAGCTGTGCGCGCAAGGCGGGCAGCGCCCGCGCAGCCGAAGCCGGCTCGCCGGCCAGCCGCGACTTGCCGCACGTGCGTCCCACCCAGGCTGCGATGCTCAGCAGCGCGGTGCCTGCGAGCTACGTCTTGCGCTGAGCCGGTTTCTTCCATCGGTTCGGGGTACTTGGGCACCCTGCCTTTTTTTGCGGCTTCCGGTTTGGCGCATCGCCGCAGAGCATGTGTCCGACAGTATCAGGGCCTCTGCGCCGACTGCGCCGCCACGGGCCTGGACCTACTGTCCAACCACAGTATCAAGGACAGGGAAACCGCCATGGACCAAGCCTACCAAGCCATCGCCCGGCGCAACGCGACCGACGAGACGTCGATCGATGCGTCGGACGAGTACGTGGAACCGGATGCGTCGCGTT
>JACMQP010000209.1 GCA_014376915.1 Ramlibacter sp. | reverse complement strand
GACCCGGTGGTCTAGGTCGGCATCTCGCCGATCACGTCCACAAAGCGGAGTTCGAGCCCGATCTCCTCGTGCGCCTCGCGCAACGCGGTGTGGACCGCATCGGTGTCGCTGTCGTCTCGCTTGCCGCCGGGGAACGCCACCTGGCCCGAATGGGTAGACAAGTGCGTCGTGCGTTCGGGGAGGTTCACCGTCGGCCGCTCCCGGCACACGATCGGCACCAGCACCGACGCACGGGCCAGCGGCTGCGCGCTCCACGGCCGTTCCACGGTGACCTCAGGCTGCCATTGCGGCGGCGCGGCGAACTTCGCGCGCAACGCCTGCGGCGTCAGGGCGTCCAGCCGCAGCCGCGGCAAGTGCGCGTCGATCGCCGCCACTGCGGCCGTTCGCGGATCGAAGTTCGGCAACTTCGACAAGGCGGGAACGAGGGGAGCGTTGGACGACATGGATTCGGGCGCCGGAATGAAAAAACCGCCACTGGCGCAAGGCCGGCGGCGGTTTCTGCCGAAGCGCAGTGGCTTATGCGGCGGCGGCGGCGGCCGCGGTCTTCGCGCGGGACGGCAGCTTTTCGCGGATCCGGGCCGATTTACCGCTGCGCTCGCGCAGGTAGTACAACTTGGCACGGCGGACGTCACCGCGGCGCTTGACCTCGATGCCGGCGATCAGCGGGCTGTAGGTCTGAAACGTGCGTTCCACGCCCTCGCCGCTGGAGATCTTGCGCACCGTGAAGCCGCTGTTGAGACCGCGATTGCGCTTGGCGATGACGACGCCCTCGAAAGCCTGCGCGCGCTTGCGTGTGCCTTCGACCACGTTGACGCTGACGATGACGGTGTCGCCAGGCGCGAATTCAGGAATTTTCTTCCCGAGGCGAGCAATTTCTTCGTGCTCAAGTGTTTCGATCAGATTCATAAAGTCCCCGTTGATCGTGCCCGCGCTACGCTAAAGACGGCCTGAACGGGCTTGACGCCTGTTCTGATTCGGACGGGCTTGACGCCTGTTCTGATTTGAACGGCGCTTGATGCGCCGTTCGCCGTGGCCGGGCAGAGGATCGGAAAAGCCTTTGATTATAAACGTTTTTCGTCGCCCCGCGCCAGGAAGGCCAGGTCCGCCGCGGACAGCCGCCCTGCCGCCTGGGCCGCAGCGACCAGGTCGGGTCGCTCCCGGGCCGTGATCGCCAGCCGCTGCTCGCGGCGCCAGCGCTCGATCTGCGCATGGTGGCCAGACAGCAGTTCCGGGGGCACGCCGATGCCGGCCCATTCCTCGGGCCGGGTGTAGTGCGGGCAATCGAGCAGCCCGTCGAGCGCGGGATTGAAGCTGTCCGCCGCATGGCTGCCTTCGTCGTTGAGCACGCCCGGCTGCAGGCGGGCCACGGCGTCGAGCAGCGCCATCGCCGCGACCTCGCCGCCCGACAGCACGAAGTCGCCCAGGCTGATCTGCAAATCGACGTGCGTGTCGATGAAGCGCTGGTCGATCCCTTCGTAGCGGCCGCAAACCAGCACGGCGCCTTCGCTGGCCGACCAGCGCTCGACGGCGCCGTGGTCCAGCCGCTGGCCGACCGGCGAGAACAGGACGACGGGCGCCCGGTCACTGCGCTCGGCGCGGATCGCATCCAGGCATTTCGCCAATGGCCCGGCCATCATCACCATGCCCGGGCCGCCCCCGAAGGGCCGGTCGTCGACCCGGCGATAGTTGCCCTCGGCGAAATCGCGCAGGGACCACAGCCGCACGTCGACCAGCTTGCCTTCGTAGGCGCGGCGGGTGACGCCCGTGGCCAGGAAGGGCGCGAACAGCTCCGGGAACAGGGTAATGACGTCGAAGCGCATCGCAGCGAGCGTGGGAGCGGACTAGTAGTCCGGCTGCCAGTCCACCGTGATCCGCCTGGCCGGCAGCTCCACCGCATCGACATAGGCGGAGACGAAAGGAATCATCCGCTCCAGCGGCTTGTCCTCGGCCTGGTACTGAAGCAGCAGCACGGTCTGCAAACCGGTGGACAGCAATTCCTTCACCGTGCCCAGCGCCACGCCTTCGCGGTTGACCACGGCCAGGCCGATCAGGTCGACCCAGTAGTACTCGTCGGTGCCGGCAGTTGGAAAGCTCGATCGCGGGACGAACACGCGGGCCCCCCGCAGGGCCTCGGCGGCGTTACGGTCGTCCACCTCTTGCGCCGTCGCGACAACGGTGCCGGAATGGTCCTTGGCTTCGCGGATCTTCAGCAACAACGTGCCGGAAAAGGTCTTGAGACCCTTTTCGGCAGGCTGCAGATACCAGCGTTTCGACGAAAAAAGCGCCTCGGGATCGGCGCTGTGGGACAGGACCTTGAACCAGCCCTTGATGCCCCAGGCGTCAGCGATGCGACCCACCTCGATCGCATCGGCCGGTAATTCGGCGGGTTCGAGGCCCGCCGGCAGCGCGGCGGCCGGACGGCCGGGCGCAGCCATGGCCCGCTTACGCTGCGGCTGCAGTGGCGGGCTTGGCGGAAGCGTGCTGCTTGATCAGGCGCTCCACGGTGGGCGACGGCTGGGCGCCGACACCGCGCCAGTACGTCAGTCGGTCCTGGGCGAGGCGGATGCTTTCCTCGTTGTCCTTGGCGATCGGGTTGTAGAAACCGATACGCTCGATGAAACGGCCGTCGCGACGGGTGCGCTTGTCGGCCACGACAATGTTGAAGAACGGGCGGGCCTTGGCGCCGCCACGGGAGAGTCGAATGACGACCATGATTTAATCCTTCGGGTGGGAGAGTGTGATTCTTCCAGCGTCTGGGACATGCGACCCTGGGACAGGAGGCCCACTTTCGGTACACACCCGGCCAGCGACACGCTGAAAAGCCTTCCATTATATCTTTTTCAGGTTTTATGCCCACGATCCGACCCAGCAGCGACCAGGACATCCCCGCGATGACTGCCATTTACGCCCATCACGTGCTCAACGGCACCGGCACTTTCGAGACTGTGCCGCCCACCGCCGAGGACATGACGGCGCGCCGCGCCGACGTGCTGGCCAAGGACCTGCCCTACCTCGTGGCCGAAGAAGACGGGAGGATCCTGGGCTTCGCTTACTGCAACTGGTTCAAGCCCCGCCCTGCGTACCGCTACTCGGCCGAGGATTCGATCTACATGGCTGACGGCGAGCGCGGCCGCGGCGCCGGCAAGCAACTGCTCGCCGCCCTGGCCGAGGCCGCAGAAGCAGCCGGCGTGCGCAAGCTGATCGCCGTCATCGGCGACTCCGCCAACCAGGGCTCGGTCCGGGTCCACGAGGCGGTCGGATTTTCTCCCGTCGGAGTGCTGAAATCCTGTGGCTGGAAGTTCGGCAAGTGGCTGGACGTGGTGCTGATGGAAAAGCCGCTGGGCCTGGGCGACAGCACCTCGCCCGAATTGCCCGCTCGATGAAGAACAAGACGCTGGCGGCCTGGCTCGCCCTGGTCGGCGGGCCACTGGGCCTGCACCGGTTCTACCTGAATGGCCTGGGCGACATGCTGGGCTGGCTGCTGCCGATTCCATCGGCGCTCGGGCTATACGGCATCGAGCGGGTCCGGCAATACGGGCTCGACGACCAGTGGAGCTGGGTGCTGATCCCGATGCTGGGCTTCACCTTCGCCGGCTGCGCGCTGATGGCGAT
Organism: Ramlibacter sp.; assembly: GCA_014376915.1. The sequence goes on along the minus strand of JACMQP010000209.1, from coordinate 56 downwards.
CATCTACGGGCTGATGACGCCGGAAAAATGGAACGCGCGCTTCAATCCGCAGGCCG
>JACMQP010000208.1 GCA_014376915.1 Ramlibacter sp. | reverse complement strand
CAGCGCGCCTACCTGGAATACGCGCTGAGCGTCGTCAAGGGCCGCGCCTTGCCCGATGTCTGCGACGGCCAAAAGCCGGTACAGCGCCGCATTTTGTATTCCATGTCTCGCATGGGCCTGGGCTTTGGTGGGCCTAATGGAAACACTGGCGCCCGCCCAGTCAAAAGCGCTCGCGTGGTCGGTGATGTGCTGGGCCGCTTCCATCCGCATGGCGACCAAGCCGCGTACGACGCATTGGTACGCATGGCGCAAAATTTTTCGCAGCGCTACCCGCTGATCGACGGCCAGGGCAACTTCGGCAGCAGAGATGGTGATGGTGCCGCCGCCATGCGTTACACCGAAGCGCGCCTGGCCAAAATCACCGGCCTGCTGCTCGATGAAATCGACATGGGCACCGTAGACTTCCAGCCCAACTACGACGGATCCACCGAAGAGCCGCGCCAACTACCGGCGCGCCTGCCATTCAGCCTGCTCAATGGCGCCAGCGGCATTGCCGTGGGCCTGGCCACCGAGATTCCCAGCCACACCCTGCGCGAGATCGCCGACGCCTGCGTCGCGCTGATCAAGACGCCGAAGCTCACCGACGACGAACTGTTCGCCATCGTGCCGGGTCCCGACTACCCAGGCGGCGGCCAGATCATCAGCTCCGCGATCGACATCGCCGAGGCCTACCGGGGCGGGCGCGGATCTCTCAAGGTCCGGGCCCGCTGGAAGATCGAAGATCTGGCGCGCGGCCAGTGGCAGCTGGTGGTCACCGAGCTGCCGCCGGGTGTCAGCTCGCAGCGGGTGCTGGAGGAAATCGAGGAACTCACCAACCCGAAGGTGCGGGCCGGCAAGAAGGCGCTTTCCAGCGAACAGGCCCAGCTCAAGCAGACCGTGCTGTCGGTGCTCGACGTGGTGCGCGACGAATCCAGCAAGGACGCGGCGGTGCGGCTGGTGTTCGAACCCAAGACCAGCCGTATCGAGCAGCAGGAGCTGATCACGACCTTGCTCGCGCACACCAGCCTCGAAAGTTCTTCGCCGATCAACCTGACCATGGTCGGCCTCGACGGCCGGCCCGTGCAGAAGTCGATGCGACAGATGCTGGGCGAGTGGATCGAGTTCCGCCAGCAGACCCTCCAGCGTCGCTCGCAGCACCGGCTCACCAAGGTGCTGGACCGTGTGCACATTCTCGAAGGCCGGCAGCTGGTGCTGCTCAACATCGACGAGGTGATCGCGATCATCCGCCAGAGCGACGAGCCGAAGGTGGCGCTGATCGCGCGCTTCAAGCTCAGTGAGCGGCAGGCTGAAGACATCCTGGACATCCGGCTGCGCCAGCTCGCGCGACTGGAGGCCATCAAGATCGAGCAGGAGCTCAAGGAGCTGCGCGACGACCAGAAAAAACTCGAGGAGATCCTGGGCAGTCCGACGGCGCTGCGCCGCCTGATGGTCAAGGAAATCGTGCAGGATGCCAAGCTGTTTTCCGATCCACGCCGGACCTTGATCCAGGCCGAGAAGCGGGCCGTGGCGGAAGTCAAGGTGGTCGACGAGCCCGTCACGGTGGGGGTCTCGCAGAAGGGCTGGGTGCGTGCGCAAAAGGGCTGGGCGCGCGAGCGCAACGGGGGCGCAGCGGCGCCGCCGCCGGACTACGCGTTCAAGGCCGGCGACGACCTGTACGGCGCCTTTGAGTGCCGCACGGTCGACGTGCTGCTGGCCTTTGGCAGCAATGGCCGCGTTTATTCCGTGCCAGTTGCGATGCTGCCCGGCGCACGGGGCGACGGCCAGCCGGTGACCACCCTGGTCGAGCTGGAGCCCGGCACGCACCTGACGCATTATTTTGCCGGCGCTCCGGCCGCCTGGCTGCTCCTGAGCGGATCGGGGGGCTATGGCTTTCTGGCGACGGTGGAGAACATGGTGTCACGGCTGAAGGCGGGCAAGGCGTTCATCAGCCTCGGCGAAGGCGAGACGGTGTGCCGGCCGTCGGCGGCCAACGTCCCGCCACAGGCGACGGCCACACACGTGGCCTGCGCATCGACCGGCGGCCGGATCCTGACCTTCGAGATCGGCGAACTCAAGCCGATGGCCAACGGCGGCCGGGGCCTGATGCTGATCGATCTGGAACCGAAGGACACCTTGGCCGGCGCCGCTGCTTACAGCCGAAGCGTGAAGATTTCAGGCATCGGCCGCGGCGGCAAGCAGCGCGAGGAAACGCTGGAAATCCGGTCTCTGAACAACGCCAGGGCAGCCCGTGCAAGAAAGGGCAAGGCCGCCGATCTCGGCTTCAAGCCGCTCTCGATCGAACGGGTCGAGTAGCGCGCCGTCCGCCGGCGGCAGCCCGGCAGGTGACAATCACAGCAACCAGCCGAAGCGCCATTCCTTGACCAATCAACCACGGGTCCTGCTGACCAATCCGATTCACCCGCTGTTGTTGCCCGTGCTCGCGCAGCATTGCGACGTGGTGCTGGCGCCAGACACTTCGGCGGCGACGCTGGCGCGGCTCGTGGCCGACGCCGATGCCCTCATCGTGCGGGCGCAACTTGCGCCCGACCTGTTCGAGCACGCGAAGCGGCTGCGTGCAGTGGTTCGCCACGGCGTAGGACTGGATATGATTCCGGTCGAAGCAGCGACTGCGCGCGGGATCCCGGTGGCCAATCTGCCGGGCTCCAACACGCAGGCGGTGGTGGAATACTGCGTCGCCGCGATGCTGCACCTGCGGCGCCGGCTGGTCCCGATCGACGCGAAGTTGCGCGGCGAAGGCTGGGCCGCTGCGCGGCCACTTGCGGATAGCGGGATAGAACTCGGCGGCAGTGTCTGCGGCATCGTCGGCATCGGTGCCGTCGGCGGCCGGCTGGCACAGGTCGCTTCGACGCTCGGCATGCGCGTGCTCGGCCTCACGCGCCGGCCGGGCGGCCTGCCGGCGCACGTCGAAGCGGCGGACAAGGCGCAGCTGTTCCGGCAGTCCGATGTGGTGGTGCTGGCCTGCCCGCTGAACGAGCAGACCCGCGGCCTGGTCGATGCCGCAACCGTCGCGTCGATGAAGCCCGGTGCGCTCCTGATCAACGTGGCCCGGGGACCGGTGATCGACACCGGCGCCGTGCTGGCGGCGCTGCGGGAAGGGCGCCTTGGAGGAGCCGCGTTCGACGTGCATGACAGGCAGCCGCTGCGCGGAGACGAATCGCTGTTCGACGCGCCCAACCTGTTGCTGACGCCGCACGTGGCCGGCATCACCGGCACCAGCATGCGCGCGATGAGCGAGGACGCCGTGGCGACGGTGCTCGCACTGCTGCGCGGCGAAAGGCCGGCGAACGTGGTCAATCCGCAAGTGTTCCAGTCCCCGTAACTTCCAACAGACTCCTCCCGCGCGCTCGCAGATCTTCGCGCCGTCCCGATTTCATTTCCTGCTCCCGTGACGCGCGGTCGGCGATCGGGCGAAGCGCTGACTGTGGTCGTCGGCGCAGGACGACAGCGCGCGTTACCGCAGAGTTCTAAGCTCATTATTTTTCTCATGGTGACGCATGCACATGCCGACGACACATCGACGCCAATATTTTCTGACCATGATGGCGGCCGCCGTGCTGGCCGTATCTGCTTTCAGCGCTCAGGCAGCGCACCAAGCCAGCCACCGTCACAAAGCAGCGGCCGCCAAGCCCGCAAGCGCTCCCGCGGACGCGTCTGACCACGCCAGCCGTCTCAACGCCGACACGGCCACGCCGCAGCTTGCCTCCGGTGCGCGCGGTGCCGCCGTGGTGCGCGCCCAGATCCTCCTGGACCGGTCGTGGTTCTCGCCCGGAGAAATCGACGGCAGTTTCAGCAGCAACATGCAACGCGCCGTCGCCGGCTACCAGCTGTCACGCGGCCTGCCGACATCGGGCAAGATCGATGCAGCCACGTGGGAGGCGATGGGCAACAACGCGCCGCCGCTGTTCGCCGCGTACACCCTCACCGCCGAGGACGTGGCCGGCCCCTTCGAGAAGCTGCCGTCCGACCCGATGGAGCGGGGCAAGTTGCAGGCGCTCGGCTACGAGTCGCTGCAGGAAGCGTTGTCCGAACGTTTTCACATGAGTCCCAGGCTGCTGGCGGACCTGAACCGCGGTCGCTCGATGGCAGCGGGAGACACGATTGTCGTGACCGATGTGACCAACGGCGTGCAGAAGCTTGGTCCGGCGGTGTCTTTGCGCATCGACAAGTCCGACAAGATGCTTTACCTGCTCGGCGCCAAGGGCATGTTGATGGCCGGCTTTCCGGTCAGCTTCGGCGGCTTGAAGGATCCGCTGCCGGTCGGCCGCATGAAGATCACCAGCGAGGTCAAGAATCCGCCGTT
>JACMQP010000207.1 GCA_014376915.1 Ramlibacter sp. | reverse complement strand
TCCACTGCGCCAGTTGCGCTTGCGTCGCCTGCGCCGCAACCGCTTCGGCGACCAGCTTGCCGCCGCGCAAGACCGCGATGCGATGCGAAACCCGCAGCACCTCGGCCAGCTTGTGGCTGATGAAGATGATCGACAGGCCCTGCGCCACCATCTGTCCCAGGGTGTGGAACAGCGCCTGCGCCTCCTGCGGTGTCAGCACCGCCGTCGGCTCGTCCAGGATCAGGATGCGTGCGCCTCGGTAAAGGGCTTTCAGGATCTCGACGCGTTGCCGCTCGCCCACCGCGAGGCTGCCCACCAGCGCGTCGGGCTGCACCGCCAGGCCGAAGCGGCTCGCCACCTCCAGCAGGCGGGCGCGCGCCTCGCCGCGCCGGGTGAAAGGCCGCCACAGTGGCTCGCTGCCCAGCATCACGTTGTCCAGCACCGTCAGGTTCTCGGCCAGCGTGAAGTGCTGGTGCACCATGCCGATGCCGGCGGCCAGCGCGGCGCGCGGATTGCCGGGCGGCAGCGGCCGGCCGAAGACTTCGATCGCTCCTTCGTCCGCCGTGTAGTGGCCGAACAGGATCGAGACCAGCGTGGATTTGCCGGCGCCGTTTTCGCCCAGCAGCGCCAGCACCTCGCCGGCGTGCAGCTCCAGCGAAATGCAGTTGTTGGCGACCAGGGGGCCGAAGCGCTTGGTGATGCCGGTGAGGCGCAGGACCGGGCCGCGCCCGGGCGCAGCGGTCACGTCACCTGGCGCTCGACTTCGGCTGCGTGTCGTCCACCTTGACCGTGAACTTGCCCTCGGCGATGGCCATCTCCCTGGCCCTGACCTTGGCCATCACATCGGCCGGCACTTTCTTTTCGAAGGTGCCCAGCGGCGCCAGCTCGGAACCCTTGTACTTCATCATCGAATACTGCCCGTATTCCTCGGCCGTGAACTTTCCGTCCCTGGCCATCTTGACGGCGCGGTCGATCGTCGGCTCCATCTTCCACAGGGCCGAGGCGACCACCGTGTCGGGGTACTTGTCCTGGGTGTTGATCACGTTGCCGATGGCCAGCTTGCCCTTTTCCTTGGCGGCGTCCGAGACGCCGAAACGCTCGGCGTACAGCACGTCGGCGCCCTTGTCGATCATGGCGAACGCCGCTTCCTTGGCCTTCGGCGGGTCGAACCAGCTGTTGATGAAACTGACGGTGAATTCCACCTTGGGGTTCATTTCTTTGGCGCCAGCCATGAAGGCGTGCATCAGGCGGTTCACTTCCGGGATCGGGAAGCCGCCGACCATGCCGATCTTGTTGGTCTTGGTGACGCCGCCGGCGATCATGCCGGTGAGGTAGGCCGGCTCCTGGATGTAGTTGTCGAAGACGCTGAAGTTGGGCGCCTGCGGCTTGCCCGACGATCCCATCAGGAACCAGGTCTTGGGGAAGTCCTTGCCCACCTTGCGGGCCGCCGCCTCGACGGCGAAGGCTTCGCCGACGATCAACTGGCTGCCGCCGGTGGCGTATTCGCGCATCACCCGCTCGTAGTCGGCGTTGGAGACGTTCTCACTGGCCTTGTAGTCGATCTCGCCGCGCGCCTCGGCGGCTTTCAGCGCCTGGTGGATGCGGCCGGCCCATTGCTGCTCGAAGGGAACGGTGTAGATGCCGGCCACCTTGAGCTTGGCCTGCGCGAAGGACAGGCCGGGGACGGTCGCCGCGAGCGCGGCGACCAGGGCGATCAGGTGTCGGCGTTGGATTCTGGACATGGCTTCTCCTTAGTTGGGGTTATGAGACGGGAAAGACGCCCGCAAGCGTCGTGCCAGCGGGGCGCCGCGTCAATCCGGTCCGCCCCGAGGTCCGGCGCGAATCAGAGATTGAACGCACGCTGCGCCAGCCACCAGCTGGCCAGTGCGGCCACAATCAAAGATCCGATCTTGAGCACGCCGAACTGGTAGAAACGCGTCCTGCGCAGGCTGAAGGCGATCGGCAGGAACACCGCGACGATCGCCAGCTGGCCCACTTCCACGCCCAGGTTGAAGCCGACCAGCGCCAGCACCAGCGCGCCCTGTGGCAGGCCCAGGTCGGCCAGCACCGAGGCGAAACCGAAGCCGTGCAGCAGGCCGAAGCAGAACGCCATCATCCAGCGCCGGCCCTCGATCGTTCCCCGTAAATTGTTCAGCGCCGCGATCACCACCGACAGCGCGATGGCGGATTCGACCAGCCGCGAGGGCAGGGTGATGACCTGCAGCGCCGCCAGGCTGAGCGTGATCGAGTGGGCCAGCGTGAACGCCGTCACCACCTTCACCACTTCCCTGATCGCCCCGGGCAGGTGCGGCGTGCCCTGCCAGCGGCCGTCGCGGCGCACCAGCACGGCCGGCAGCAGCAGCGCCAGCAGGAACAGGATGTGGTCGTAGCCGATCCAGATGTGCCAGACGCCGTCCACCAGGTACTGGCGCAGGGTCTGCCACGCGCCGGTGGGCTGCAGCGCCAGCGCCTGCTCGGCCGACTCGGTGCCGAAGATCAGCGCCTGGGCCGCGACGCCGCCGGGCGCCACCCACTGCACCAGGCCGCGATGCGAAGGATCGACGTCGAAGAACAGCGAATAGCGCACCTTCAGGCCGGCATCCAGGTTCGGGCAGCGGGCCACCAGGCTGAGCACCGCATAGGTGCCGTCGCTGTGCTTGTCCAGTTGCAGCGGCGCAGCGGTTTCCCAGGGGCAGGCCTTGTCGCCGGTGGACAGCTGCAGGTTCTGCGTCGCCGCCCGGGTGATGTCGTCGCTGCGCTGGCGCACCTCGCCCCAGGTGAGCTCGCCGTTGCTGTCGCGATCGAGCTGCAGCACGTAGTCCAGGTCGCGCAGGGCGATGTCCCAGCGCGCCGTGACGTCGCCCTTGTTCTCCTGGGCGCGCAGGGTGAGGTAGCTGTCGCTGGGTTTGTGGGCCCAGGCCGCGCCCGCCATGAACAGGGCCAGCAGCAATGCAAGGCAGCGCTTCATCGCGTGCCCCCTTGCGCGGCGAGCTGCGCGGCCAGCTTCGCCAGCTGCGGGTCCTCGTAGCGGCTGTTGCGCAGCCAGTCGAGCGCCGGCTGGGCCGCCCT
>JACMQP010000206.1 GCA_014376915.1 Ramlibacter sp. | reverse complement strand
GTGGATCACCGCCGCCGGCGGGATGGCGGTGATCGCCCATCCGGCGCGCTACAAGTTTTCCGCCAACGAGGAATACGCGCTGTTCAGCGAGTTCAAGGCCCATGGTGGCCGCGGCGTGGAAGTGGTGACCGGCAGCCACACCGCGGCGGAATACGTGCGGTACGGCGAAACGGCGCGCGAGTTTGGTCTCGCTGCGTCGCGCGGGAGCGACTTTCACAGCCCTGTCGAGAGCCACACCGACCTGGGCCGGCTGCCCTACCTGCCGGGCGATCTGACGCCGGTGTGGGAACTGCTGGCCGACCGCATCCAGTGACCGCGGGGCGGGGGCGGCTGGCGGGCGCGCGCGGCGTGCTTGGCGGCATCGCGCTGGTGGTCGTGGCCTGCGCCTGCTTCTCAGTGCTGGACACCACCACCAAGTACGTCAGCGCCTGGGTGCCGCTGCTGCTGGCACTCTGGTTCCGTTATGCCTTCCAGGCCATCGCCACGACGCTGATCGTGCTGCCGCTGCGGGGCACGCGCGTGTTGCGCACCCGGCACCTGCCGTTTCAGTGCCTGCGCGGCGTGCTGTTGCTGGCCAGCAGCCTGTTCGCCTTCGCCAGCCTCAAGCACATGCCGGTCGGCGAGTTCACCGCGATCGTGATGATCTCACCGCTGGCCATCACGGTGCTGGCCGCCACTGTGCTGAAGGAAAACGTGTCGGCGCTGCGCTGGCTGCTGGTCGCCGGCGGATTCCTCGGCACGCTGGTCATCATCCGGCCCGGCGGCGCGGCGTTCAACTGGGCCAGCCTGCTGCCGCTCGGCCTGGTGGCGACCAACGCCTGGTTCCAGGTGCTCACCAGCAAGCTGGCGCGCACCGAGGACCCGGTGACGATGCACCTGTACACCGGATGGGTCGGCACGCTGATCGCCAGCCTGGCCCTGCCGTTCGTCTGGATCAATCTGGGCATGTCGTGGTTGTGGCTGGCATTGATCCTGATGGGCGTGATGGCCACCGTGGGCCACTTCCTGCTGATCCTGGCCTACCAGCGTGCCCCGGCCGCGACGCTGACGCCTTACCTCTACACGCAGATCGCGTTCGGGATGCTGGGCGGCTGGCTGGTGTTCCAGCACGTGCCGGACCGCTGGTCGACCGCCGGCATGGTGCTGATCGCCGTGTGCGGCGCCGCGGGCGCCTGGCTCACCGTGCGAGAACGGCGGCCGGCGCTGGAACCTGTGGCCGCCTGACGCCTCAAAGAGCATGGCCCAGTATTTCGACGTCCATCCCGACAACCCGCAGCCGCGGCTGCTGAAGCAGGCGGTCGCGCTGCTCGAGCGCGGCGGCATCGTCGCCGTGCCCACCGATTCCAGCTACGCGCTGGCCTGCCACCTTGACGACAAGGCCGCGGTCGACCTGCTGCGGCAGATTCGCGGGGTCGACGAGAAGCACCACCTGACCTTGTTGTGCCGCGACCTGAGCGAGCTGGCCAACTATGCCCGTGTCGACAACAAGCAATACCGGCTGCTCAAGTCCGCCACGCCCGGCCCCTACACCTTCATCCTGGAAGCGACCCGCGAGGTGCCCCGCCGCGTCAGCCATCCGCAGCGCAAGACCATCGGCTTGCGGGTGCCCGAGCACCGCGCGCTGCAGGAACTGCTGTCGCTGCACGGCGCGCCTCTGCTGGCGACCACGCTGATCCCACCGGGGGAGAGCGAGCCGATGAACGACGCCCAGGAGATCCGCAACCGCTATGAGAAACTGGTGGCGGGCGTGATCGACGCCGGCGCGTGCCCATCACAGCCGACCACCGTGATCGACCTCACGCCCATGGGCACCGGAGGCGAAGCCGTGGTGGTCCGCAAGGGTCGCGGCGAGCTGGCGCCGCTGGGGCTTTGAAAGCGCTCTGAGACAATCGGCCCCGTGGATATCTCAAATCTCGTCCCGACCATCCTGGTCTACGCCCTCCCCGTCCTGTTCGCAATCACGGTGCATGAAGCCGCGCACGGTTACGTGGCCCGCTACCTCGGCGATAACACCGCCTACGTTCTGGGGCGCGTCACCCTCAATCCGTTTCGCCACATCGACCCGATCGGCACCATCGCGATGCCGCTGCTGCTGCTATTTAGCACGGCTGCGCTGCCCGGCGGTCCCTACCTGCTCGGTTATGCCAAGCCGGTGCCGGTGACTTTCGGCAACCTGCGCCACCCCAAGCGCGACATGATCTGGGTCGCCCTGGCCGGCCCGGTTTCCAACTTCGCGCAGACCCTGCTCTGGGCGTTGCTGCTACTGGCGCTGCTGGGGTTCGGCGTGCAGGAACCGTTCTTTTTGCGGATGGCGCGGGCCGGCATCATGGTCAACCTGGTGATCGCGGTGTTCAACCTGTTCCCCATTCCGCCGCTGGACGGCGGGCGCGTGCTGGTCGGCCTGTTGCCGTGGGGCGCGGCCCAGGCGCTGGCCCGTGTCGAGCCGTTCGGCTTCTTCATCGTCCTGGCGCTGGTCGTCGCCGACGTGCTCAACCGCTTCTGGCTCACCCCGCTGGTGAACGTCTGCCTGGACGTGCTGAACCTGCTGCTGCGACCGCTCACCTCACTCGTGCTGACATGAAACCGGAACGCTTTCTCACCGGCATCACGACCAGCGGCACGCCGCACATCGGCAACTACGTGGGCGCACTGCGACCCGCGGTCGAGGCGAGCCGCCGGCCCGGCACCGAGAACTTCTACTTTCTGGCCGACTACCACGCCCTCATCAAGTGCGACGAACCGGCGCGCGTGCAACGCTCGACGCTGGAGATCGCGGCCTGCTGGCTGGCGATCGGGCTGGACCCGGAGCACGTCTTCTTCTATCGCCAGTCCGACATCCCCGAAATTCCCGAACTGACCTGGCTGCTGACCTGTGTGACGGGCAAGGGCCTGCTCAATCGCGCACACGCCTACAAGGCGCAGGTCGACAAGAACGCCGCCGCCGGGTCGGACGCCGACGCCGAAGTGACTGCGGGCCTGTTCATGTACCCGGTGCTGATGGCCGCCGACATCCTGATGTTCAAGGCCCACAAGATCCCGGTGGGGCGAGACCAGGTGCAGCACATCGAGATGGCGCGCGACATCGCGTCCAGCTTCAACCACCTGTATGGCGAGCACCTGGTGCTGCCGGAGGCGGCGGTCGACGACTCCGTCGCGCTGCTGCCCGGCACGGACGGCCGCAAGATGAGCAAGAGCTACGACAACGTGCTGGCGCTGTTTGCCACGCGCGAGCAGTTGCGCAAGCAGATCGCCGCCATCGTGACCGATTCGCGCGCACCCGGCGAACCCAAGGAGGTCGATGGCTCGGCGCTGTTCCAGATCTACCAGTCCTTCGCCTCGCAAGCGGAGACTGCGGCGCTGCGCAAGGCCTACGCCGAGGGCATCGGCTGGGGCGACGCCAAGCAGCTGCTGTTCGAGCGCATCGACCGCGAGATCGGCCCGATGCGCGAACGCTACCAATCCCTGATCGACAATCCCACCGAAATCGAGCGCATCCTTCAGGCCGGCGCCCGGAAAGCCCGTGCCTTCGCCACCCCGTTCATGGCCGAACTGCGGCAGGCGGTGGGCCTGCGCAACCTCGCGGTCCAGCCGGCGACGGTCAGGGCCGACAAGGCGGCTCGGGTTGCTCTACCGGTCTTCAAACAATACCGTGAAACCGACGGCAAGTTCTATTTCAAGCTGGTTGACCCGAAGGGCCGGCTGCTGCTGCAAAGCAGCGCATTCGATTCGGCCCGCGAAGCCGGCCAGGCCATCGGGCGGTTGCGGCTGGGTCCCGCGCCGGGCGCCGATCTGGCTGCGCTGGGCCGGTTCCCGGACGGCGTTGCTGCGGCCGAGGTGGTCGCCGCGCTGCAGCTGCTGGCCGAGCCGGGCTGAGAAACTCGCTGCCGGTCGGCGTTTCGGATCGAGGTTATCCTTGCTTCTTACCTCCGCGAGAGAAAGACCCCGAGTCCCATGAGCTTGTATGTGATCGACGACCACCCGCTGATGCGAGATGCGGTCGTCATGCTGCTGCGGCGATTGCGCCCGGGCGTCAACGTGGTCGAACTGGACAGCGTTGGCGGCGTCGAGGCTGCGGTGCAGCAGCACGGCGTGCCCGAACTGATCTGCCTGGACCTGAAGCTGCCCGACACCATTGGCACTTCCGGCGTGCAGGAACTGAAAGCCCGCTACCCCGCAACGCCGCTGGCGGTGCTGTCGGCGTCCCCGGCCACCGACGCCGAGGAGCAGTGCATCGAGGCCGGCGCCGACATCTACATCGAAAAGTCGTCCGGTGCCCAGGAAATCGGCGCCGCCATCCGCGCCCTGCTCAACGCCGACGGCGCGTTCGAGGAACTGACACCGGCCGACAGCAAGCTGTCCAAGCGCCAGAAGCAATTGATCGTCCTGCTCGATCGCGGCCTGTCCAACCGCGAGATCGCGGACGAACTGGGCATCAGCGAACACACTGTCAAGGTCCACCTGTGGCGGCTATTCCGCCGGCTCGGCGTGAAGAGCCGGACCCAGACCATCCACTACGCCCGCACTCACGGCATGTTGACCAGCTGAGCGACGG
>JACMQP010000205.1 GCA_014376915.1 Ramlibacter sp. | reverse complement strand
TCGTCGAGCCGGTGGCGGGGTCGGCCGGCTGGTACCAGCCGCCGCAGGGCTACCTCAAGCGCTTGCGCGAGATCTGCGACAAGCACGGCATCCTGCTGATCTTCGACGAGGTGATCACCGGTTTCGGCCGCATGGGGACCAACTTCGGCGCCGACTACTACGGCGTCGTGCCCGACATGCTGAACTTCGCCAAGTGCGTCACCAACGGCGTGATCCCGCTGGGCGGCGTGATCTGCCGCGACAAGCTGTACGACGCGATGATGAAGACCGAGGCGCCCGAGCACGTGATCGAGTTCTTCCACGGCTACACCTATTCGGGCCACCCGGTGGCCTGCGCCGCCGCCATCGCCACGTTGGAGTTGATGAAGCAGGAAAACCTGTTCCAGCGTGCGGGCGAGATGGGCAAGGTGCTGGGAAACGCCTTCCACAGCACGTTCAAGGGCCTGCCGAACGTGATCGGCATCCGCAGCCTCGGCCTGGCGGCGGCGGTGGAACTGGCGCCGATCGTCGGATCGCCCGGCAAACGCGCCTATGACATCTTTCTGGACTGCTTCAAGAACGGCGTGCTGGTGCGCCCGGCCGGCGACACCGTGGTGATCGCGCCGCCCTTCATTGTCGAGAAGTCGCACATCGACAAACTGGTCAACACGCTTGCGGATTCCGTGCGCAAGCACGCCTGACCCGTTCCCCCCCCGCAGTTGATCTAGATTAAGGCCAGTCGTGCCGCGCCGGCCTAAGCTGGGCCGATGCAAGTGCGCTGGAGCCTCACCGCCAAGCTGGTGACCACCGGCCTGACGTTCCTGCTGCTGGCGCTGGCCTCGATCGGACTGACGCTGTGGGTGACCTGGAACCTGCAGGGCAGCGCCGCTGCGGTCAATGAAGCCGGCCGGTTGCGGATGCAGACCTACCGGCTGGCGCTGGCCGTGGCCGGCGCGGCCGACCCGGTCGAGATCGCCGATCTCAGCCGCCGCTTCGATCAGGGCATCGAGCTGCTGCAAACCGGCGACCCGTCACGGCCTCTGGTGGTGCCGTGGACCAACGGCTCACGCCGCCAGTTCGAGCTGCTGCGGGACAGCTGGGCCCAGCTGCGCAGTGGTTGGGAACCTGGCGCCGGGGGCAACGCCCAGGCGACCGCGCGGCAAACGGATGAGTTCGCGACGCTGATCGACGGGTTCGTCAGCGGGATCGAGGCCGAAATCGCCCGCTGGACCGCGATCCTCAACATGTTCCAGCTGGCGATGATGGCGCTGGCCATCGCCAGCGGGGTGACTTTGATGTACACCAGCTACCTGCTGGTGCTCAGTCCCGTCGCCCGCCTCAAGCGGGCGCTGGCGGCCATCCAGCAGGGCGATCTGGCGACCCGGGTCGAGGCCGGCGCGCAGGACGAGTTCGGCGAGTTGGCGGCCGGCTTCAACGAGATGGCCCTGACGCTGCAGGCGCTCTACGCGAGCCTCGAGGAAAAAGTCCGCGACAAGACCGCCAGCCTGGAAGTGGAGCGGCAACGGCTGGCCGACCTGTACCAGGTCAGCGAGTTCCTGTCGAAGGCGAAAAGTCTCGACGCGCTGGCCACCGGTTTTGCCGCCCATGCGCGGCGCATTTCCGGTGCTGACGCGGCGGCCGTGCGCTGGTCCGGCCAGGCCAATGAGCGCTACCTGCTGCTGGCCGCCGAAGGTCTGCCTGAGCACATGGTGCGCGACGAGGCCTGCCTGGAGACCGGCGCCTGCCATTGCGGCCAGCCCCAGGCGCGCGCCGCCACGCGCGTGATTCCCATCGATTGCCGGACGCCGGCGCCGCTGCACCATTGCAGCAACGCCGGGTACGACACCCTGGTGTCGGTCCCGGTGATGCTGCACGGCAATGCCCTGGGCGAGGTGGACCTGTTTTTCCGGCGGGCGGTGACGCTGTCGCAGGAGGAGCGCAGCCTGCTCGATTCGCTGGCCGGCCACCTCGCCGGCGCGATGGAAAGCCTGCGCGCCGAGGCGCTGGGCCGCGAGGCGGCGGTGGCGCAGGAGCGCGGCATGCTGGCGCGCGAACTGCACGACTCGATCGCACAGTCGCTGGCCTTCATGAAGATCCAGGTCCAGCTGCTGCGCGAGGCCGTGCGGCGCGGCGCCCCGGGCGCGGTCGGCAACATCATCGGCGAGCTCGACGCCGGCGTGCGCGAGAGCTATTCCGATGTGCGCGAACTGCTGGTGCATTTCCGCACCCGCACCAGCGAGGAAGACATCGCGCTGGCGCTGCGCAGCACGCTGTCCAAGTTCGAACACCAG